>WRLJ01000260.1 GCA_009777685.1 Oscillospiraceae bacterium
CCTCGGCGGTGGCGATGTTGCCGGCGCAGACGGCCACGCCCGGGAAACGGGACTTCAGTCCCGCCGTGCAGTCCAAAATCCCCTTGGAATGTCCATGCGCGGAGTCCAGCACCAGGATGTCCGCCCCGGCCTCGACCAGCGCGGCGGCGCGTTCGAGATAATCTCCCGTCACGCCGACGGCGGCGGCGGCCAGCAGGCGGTCCTTGGCGTCGCGCGCGGAGTTCGGGTACATCACAATTTTCTCGATATCCTTGATGGTGATCAGGCCGCGCAGCTTGCCGTCCTGATCCACGATGGGCAGCTTTTCAACCTTATGGCGGGCCAGTATCTTTCTGGCCTCAGCCAGGGTCGTGCCGACGGGAGCGGTGTACAGCGGCTCGCGCGTCATCACCTCGCCGACCTGGCGGTCCAGGTCGTCCTCGAATTTCAGGTCGCGGTTGGTGATGATGCCGACGAGCGTTCCGGCGTCATCACAGATCGGCACGCCGGAAATGCGGTATTTGGCCATCAGCGCCTCCGCGTCGTGCAGCGTATGTCCGGGCGTCAGGCTGAAGGGGTTGGTGATAACGCCGTTCTCGCTGCGCTTGACGCGATCGACCTCCTCGGCCTGGCGTTCGATGGTCATGTTCTTGTGGATAACCCCCACGCCGCCCTCACGGGCCAGCGCGATGGCCATGCGCGACTCGGTGACGGTGTCCATCGCCGCGCTGATCAGGGGGAGGTTCAGCCGGATGTCGCGGGTCAGCCGGACATGCAGGTCCACGTCCTTGGGAAGCGTCTCGCTGTACCGCGGTACCAGCAGCACGTCGTCAAAGGTGAGACCCTCCGCCTGAAATTTCTCCGGGATGTGAGCCATCGGCTCCAAAGTACCCATCGCAATCTCCGCCTTTCATAAAAGATTCGAGTAACGGCATTTGCCAAAATGCCGTATTTAATATATAATACCGAAGTCGGCGGCGTGTGTCAATTGTCCGCGCTTAAATTTCCCAGCTCCACCGCCGCCTCGTAGCAGAGTTTTCCCTCCAGCGCGCCGCACAGGTAAATTTTCCCGTCCGGCATCGGGGCGCGGAACCGCTCGACGGTCTGGCCCAGCCGCACCTCATGGCGGTAGGCGACGCGCAGCTCGCGCACATAAGCCCGCCGCCCGTCGTCCAGAACGGCGTTGCAGCAAAGGTCGATGTACCGCCCGTTGTTCAGGTGCTCAAGGAGGTCGATATCCGCGTAGGACGCGCGGTAGGGCGGCAGCGGCTCCAGCGGCTGCGGGGCCTTGAGCTTGTCCAGCCTGAACGGGACCGTCTCCGGGGGAGCGGTCTCCGCGCCGGGAACCTCGATCTCGCCGGGGCGGATCAGGCGGCCCCGCTCGCGGTCATACAGCAGCCACAGAGAGGTGGCGTGGCCCGCCGTCCCGTCCGCGCCGGAAATCAGAAAGTCCCGCGTCATGGCCGCTCCCTCCGGCCCGCGGTGCCAGGTGGACACGCGGACCGTCTCCCCGTACCGCAGCGGCCGTTTCAGCCGGAAGCCCACCCGCGACAGCATCCATATAATGCCGCGCTGGAGGTACTCGTCGCCCACCCCCAGCATCCGCGCGTGGGCGATGGCGGCGTCAACGAGCATCCTCTGGAGCGCCGAGGCGCGGCAAACCCTCAGCCAGTCGGCCTCCGCCGGGTCGATCGTGTATTCACGGACCAATGTCGTTTCCATCCAGGTAAACCTCCGGTCGTTGAGAATCGAATCCAAGTGACCTAACATGACGTATGCGTAGGGACGCCATATATGGCGTCCGCCGTTTCCCCCAACACGCAAAATGGGGAAACACGGCGCGCCGAGGGCGTCGCGCCCTACGCACGGCGGGGCGGAAAACCCTGTAGGGACGCACTGTGTGCGTCCGTCCGTTTCCCTAAACGTCCGTCCGTTTCCCCGGGTACGCAAAATGAGGGAACACGGCGCGATGTGGGCATCGCGCCCTACGCACGGGATATCAGGGCAGTGTATTCGCCGTTTTTTCAGGCCGCCGGCCGGTAGCAAGGCCGCCGGCCGGTAGCAAGGCCGCGTCCCGCCAGCGGGACGCGGCCTTTGGAGTTTCGGCTATGCCGTCAGATAGAAACGTCCGTGGACTGGCTCATGACCGCATCGGGAGGGCGGCGGAACGCCATGCGTTCGATCTGCTTCATGTTGGAGGTGAAGTTCCCTACCGCGTCCGGAATCTGTCCCGGGGCAATGCCGTTCATGGTGCGCGCGCGGCGCGAAGCCTGATCCCCCTCCACAACCTGCTTGGGCATGGCGGACGGAATGGCCGCCTTCGGCTGCGCCGCCGGAGCAATGCCGTTCATGGCGCGGGCCTTTTGAGAGGCCTGTACGCCGTCTACCTGCAAAGCGCGGACCGGCGCGGTGTTAATTTGAATGCCTGCCATGGAAAAGACCCCCTTCGGGATGATTTTCTGTATCCGGTTTTCAGTGTAGCACATTTACAATATTTTGTCAACAGTTTTCTTAGGATAGACTTTAGCCTCCGGCTGTGGTATAAAATAGCTACGACACCCCGCGTGTCACGCCGCCGTTTCCGCTCCTCGCAATGACGGTTTAAGGATGGTTTTCCCCATGAACACGATACGCTTTTTTCTCGCGCTCTGGGCGGGCAAGGCCGTGCGGCTCGCGCTCCGCGCCGCGGGGCGCAATGCCACGTATCTGCCCGGCGCGGTCGCGCTCAGGCTGTGCCCGTCGTTCCTCGCGCGCGCGGGCAGGCCGCCGCGCGTGGCCGCCGTGACCGGCACCAACGGCAAGACCACCGTCGCCAACCTGTTGAGCGGCGCGCTGACCCGGCACGGTCTCCTCGTTCTGGACAACCGCCTCGGCTCGAACACGGCGGCGGGCGTCGCCTGCGCCCTGCTGGCCGGAGCGTCGCTGAGAGGCCGGGCACGGCACGGCGCGGCGGTTCTGGAAGTCGACGAGCGCTCGGCGGCGCGCGTGCTGCCGCTGATCCGGCCCGATCTGCTGATCGTCACCAACCTGTTCCGCGACTCGATCATGCGCAACGCACATCCCGAATACATCGCCGGAATCATCAGCGCGAATGTGCCGCCGGAAACCCGGCTGCTGCTGAACGCGGATGATTTGCTCACCTGCGGCCTCGCGCCGGACAACCCCCGCGCGTACTTCGGGCTGGAGCGCCTGGAGACAGACGTGACCGAGTGCGTCAACCTCATCAACGACATCCAGATCT
>WRLJ01000261.1 GCA_009777685.1 Oscillospiraceae bacterium
CAGGTCGTCGGCGAGTACCTGCCCGAAGTCGCGTTTCTGGACCGCGCGGTGTTCACCAAGCTCAATGTCCCGATGCCCGATTTCGATTGGACCTACGAGGACATGATCCAGATCATACGGGATATGACCCGCCCCGACCAGAACATCTTCGGCTATAACTATATGGGCGGCGCCGGGCTTGTGACGCTGGCCCCGATCGTTCTGAACGACGCGCTCGCCGAATTTGGCTGGGACGGCGGGAATTACAACATGTCCGGCGCGTGGGCCGCCGCGGTCAACCTGATGGCGGAGTTCCAGCTCAACGGGCAGCAGGCGCTGATCGGGACCGCGGCGTGGGCCGCCGCCTCCGGCGACGCCGCCATGTGGCCCGGCAACTCCGGCCTGGTGGCCATGCAGCTGGACGCCTGGTGGACCTACAACAACATCTACTCCAAATCCGAAGCCATTGAAAAGGGCGTGGATATGGTCCCCTATGTGATGCCGCGCGGAAGAGACGCGCAGACCAACCGCAAGCCGGCGTTCCTGGATTACTCGTCGATATCCTCCGGCACCCGTCACCCCCGCGAGGCATACGAGCTGCTGAAATGGATGAGCTTTTCCAAAGAGGCGTGGATGATCCGCATCGAGCATTTCCCCAAACTGCTCGACGATGCCGGCAACAAGATCTACGACCTGCCCAACTGCTTCCCGCTGATCAATGACGAGGAAGTTTGGGCGGCATACCGCACGCTGTATCCTGCCGGCGAGCCGGCGTTTGACGCCTTCTTCCAGCTTTGCCGCGAGCCCGTCCCGCTGGGCAGCCGCGGGATTCTGGGCTTTGACCAATGGCTCAACGAGGTGTATTTCAACGGAGACTTCAACGGCTATACCGGAGTGGAAACCGCGGTGTTCGCGGGCGCGCTCAATGCCAATGACGCGGTCGCCGAGCTGGAGTCCAGAGGCAGACAGTATTATCTGGATATGCTGGACACCTTTTACGCGGTGTATGGAAGGCCTGACTGACCTTTTGCCTGAGCGCTGCGGGGCGGACGCCAGTCCGCCCCCGGCTTTGCTGAACAGACTGTGGGAACAAGTTCTAAGAACGGAGTGGTCACATGGCGCGTATTATCATTGACGCGGACAACACAAGGGGAACCATCAGCAGGCATATCTACGGGCATTTTTCCGAGCATCTCGGACGCTGTGTGTATGAGGGGCTGTATGTCGGGCCGGACAGCCCGATTGCCCATGTCAACGGAATGAGGTCCGATGTTACGGCGGCGCTTCGGGAGATGGGACTGCCGTCCCTGCGCTGGCCGGGCGGATGCTTTGCCGACGAGTACCACTGGAAGGACGGTGTCGGAGAGAACCGCAAGCGCATGGTCAATACCCATTGGGGCGGGGTGGTGGAGGACAACTCCTTCGGGACGCATGAATTTATGGAGCTGTGCCGCCAGCTGGACTGCGAGCCGTATGTCAACGGCAATGTCGGCTCCGGCGAGGTCGCCGAGATGCAGGAGTGGGTCGAATACATGACCTTCGGCGGCGAGTCTCCCATGGCCGCCTGGAGGGAAAGGAACGGGCGCGGGGAACCGTGGAAGCTGAAATACTTTGGAGTGGGCAATGAAAACTGGGGCTGCGGCGGCAACATGTGCCCCTCCTTCTATGCGCAGATGTATAAGCGTTACGCCACCTATGTGCGGAACTACGGCGACAACCGCGTCTTCCGCATCGCCTGCGGCGCCGGCACAAGCTACGGCAGCGGCCCGGGGCTGAATCTGGACTGGACGGAAGCGGTAATGAAGCACGCCGCGCATTTGATGGACGGCTACAGCCTGCATTATTACACGGTGCCGGGAACCTGGCAGCAGAAGGGCCGGGCGCTCGATTTCACGGAGGAGGAGTATTACAAGACGCTGAAAAAGGCGCTCTGGGTGGATGAGGTCATCCGCCGCCACGCCGCCGTCATGGAGCGTTACGATCCGGAACGCCGCGTCAAGATCATCTTTGACGAGTGGGGGACCTGGTACGACGTTGAACCGGGGACCAACCCGGGCTTCCTCTATCAGCAGAACACCATGCGCGACGCGCTGGTCGCCGCGCTGACGCTGCACATATTCCAAAAGCATTGCGGCATCGTTCACATGGCCAACATTGCCCAGCTCTGCAATGTCCTGCAGGCCGTTATTCTCACCGACAAGGAGAAGATGCTGCTCACGCCGACCTACCATGTGTTCAAGATGTTCAAAGCCCATCAGGACGCGGAGGCTCTGGAGAGCGTCTCCCTTGACGGCCGGGCCGGGCCGGACGGAGAATGGTCGGTTCCGCAGATATCCCACAGCGCGTCCCGGAGCGCCGGCGGGGCGGTGACGCTGACGGTCGCCAACTTGTCCGGCGACACGGCGGCGGAGATAGACCTGCTGCTGGCCGGCGGCCCATACACGCTCCGCGGCGGCGAAATTCTGGCCGGCCCGATGAACGCGCACAATACCTTTGACGCTCCCGCAACCGTCGCTCCCGCGCCCTTTAACGGCTTTGCCGCCGGCCGGAGCGAGCCGGACGGCACACGGGGGACGCTGACCCTGCCGCCCTGCTCGGTGGTCTCGCTGCGGTTTGACTGACCCGCGCGGCGCGCGTGTAAAGGGGGCTCACCCGTGGCGGTGAGCCCCCTTGATCTGTCCGCGTGCCCGCCGTGCCTATCCGAGCGCCGCGCCCGCGCCCCAGAGGGCCGTCCCGTTGGCTGAAAGGGCCGTGAAAGCCTGCACCCACATCCCGTTGTCAGCGTCCCATGAGCGCAGGAACACGCCGTCAAAGCGCGTTCCGTTCAGCGTGACGCGCGCGGTTTTTCCGTCGCCGCCCAGCTCCCATGTACCCTCCCAGCCGCCCGACAGGGTTCCGTCCGGCGCAAAGGTCACGGTCCTTGAGAGATACGGGGTCGGGTTGTTATTGCGCTGATGGTTGATCAGCTTCCAGGTGCCGGTCAGCTGCTCCGGCGTAAAGGCCCGCACAGCGCCGCCGTCAAAGCGGAACGGGGAGACGACCGGCCAGCCGTTTTCGTTGATGAACATTTCATGCACGCGCACCTCATGCGCCTCGCCCCGGTCCGTAAACCGCTGATGGAAGATCAAAAAATAGCGGCCGGTCTCCCCGTCGTAATATACGCTGTTATGACCGGGGGAAAGAACGCCCGCCGCGCGGCCGGCTTCGCCCTCCTCTTGGCGGAATTGAT
>WRLJ01000262.1 GCA_009777685.1 Oscillospiraceae bacterium
CAGCCGTGGGCGATGTTGGCGAACGGCCCGCCGTGGATAAACGCGGGGGTATGCTCCAGCGTCTGGACAAGGTTCGGGCGCATCGCGTCGCGCAGCAGGGCCGCCATCGCGCCCTGTACGCGCAGATCGCCGCAGGTGACGGGCGTCCCGTTGGCGCAAAGCCCCACCACAATCCGCGCCAGCCGCTCCTTCAGGTCCCGCAGGTCCGAGGACAGGCACAGCACCGCCATGACCTCCGAAGCGGCGGTGATGTCAAAGCCCTCCTCGCGCGGCATCCCGTTCAGCGGGCCGCCCAGGGCCGCCACCACCCCGCGCAGGGCGCGGTCGTTCATGTCCATACAGCGCCGCCACGCGATCCGGCGGGGGTCCAGTCCCAGTGCGTTGCCGTGTTGGAGGTGGTTGTCCACCGCGGCGGCCAGCAAATTGTTGGCCGCGGTAACGGCATGGATATCTCCGGTAAAGTGGAGGTTTAAGTCCTCCATCGGCACGACCTGGGCGTACCCGCCGCCCGCCGCGCCGCCCTTGACGCCGAACACCGGCCCGAGGGACGGCTCGCGCAGACAGAGGACGGTTTTCTTCCCCAACCTCCGCAGGGCGTCGGCCAGACCCACGCTGACGGTGGTTTTGCCCTCTCCCGCCGGAGTAGGGGAGACAGCGGTGACCAGAATCAGCTTGCCCCGGGGCGCGCCCGGCGCTTTGCCGACCTTGGCCTTAAAGCGCCCGTACGGCTCCCAGTCGCCGGGGAGCAGACCGATGGATTCCGCGATGGCTTCCATCGGCTCCAGACGGGCCCGCTGGGCAATCTCTATGTCTTTCATATATCCTTCACTGCTTTCCGTTTGTCCTTGCGCGGCCCTGTGTTACGGGGCCGCTCTCTCCGCCGCGCGCACCGTGTTTTCCAGCAGCACCGCCCGCGTCATCGGGCCGACGCCGCCGGGGACGGGCGTGATGTACGAGGCGACCGGCTCCGTTTCCTCAAAGCATACGTCGCCCGCCAGCTTGCCGTCCGGCTTTTTGTTGACGCCCACGTCCACGACGACCGCGCCGGGCTTGACCATCGCGCCCGAAATCATCCGCAGGCGGCCCGCCGCGCAAATCAGGATATCCGCCTGGCGCGTAAAGGAGGCCAAATCCGCCGTGCGGCTGTGGCAGACGGTCACGGTGGCGTCGCGGGCCAGCATCAGCTGCGCCAGCGGCTTGCCGACGATATGCGTGCGGTTGATGATGACGCAATGCTTCCCGCTGAGCGCCACGCCGTACTGATCCAGCAACATCATGATCCCCGCCGGGGTTCCGGGCAGGAAGCGGGGGCGGTCATGGGAAATCAGCCCCGCGTTTTCCGGGTGCAGGGAGTCGACGTCCTTGACGGGGCTGATGGCGCACCGCACGGCAAAGGAGTCGATGTGCGGCGGGTAGGGATGCTGCAGGAGGATGCCGTGTATCTCCGGATCGGCGTTGAGTCCGGCGATCAGGGCCAGCAGTTCGTCCTGCCGGATATCGCCGGGCAGGCGGTGGGTAGTCCCGTCAATGCCGCACTCCCCGCACTCCCTCATCTTATGCTTGACATAAATCTCCGAGGCCGGATCGTCCCCCGCCAGAATCACGGCCAGCCGGGGCACGGTCCCGCGCTCCCGCAAGGCCCGGGCGCGTCTCAGGACCTCATCCTTGACCGTCCTCGCCGCCGCCGTCCCGTCCATCAGAACCGCCATCGTCCGCGCCCTCCTTTTCATCGTCTGTATCGTCCTCCCCGCCGCCGAGCGAGCGCGGGGTGTAGTCCTCGGGGTCGATATCGGCCAGATTCCCGGTTCCGTTTCCGTCGCCGTCCTCGCCGTCTTTAGGCGCGGCGCCGGCTTTTTCTCCGGCTTTGGCGGCGATCCTCGCGTCGCGGGCGGCGGTCCAGGCGGCCATCCGGTCCGGATCATGGTTGCGGAAAATCAGGAGATAGCCCAGCGCGAGCAGCGCGGCCATCCCGCTGACGAACGCCAGCACCTGATTGACCATCACGGCGTCGCCGAACATATCCAGAATGTACTCCGGGTCACGCAAGCCTTCCATAAACCCGCGCCCGATCCCGTACCAGGCCGCGTAGCAGAGGAAAATCTGCCCGTTGAACCGGCGCGCCTTTTTGGAGAGAAAATGCAGCAGGACAAACCCGAGCGCGTTCCAGAGCGATTCGTACAGGAACAGCGGATGCACCATGATAGGCGGGTTGTAGACCGCGTAGGGGCTTGCGGTCTCATAGATCGCCATGCGCCACGGCAGGGAGGTGCTCACGCCGTAGACCTCGACGTTGAACAGGTTGCCCCAGCGCCCCACGGCCTGTCCGATCAGAAGCCCCAGCGCGCCGAGGTCAAACATCGCGCCGATATGGATGCGCTTGACACGGCAGTACAGGCCCGCCGCCGTCAGCGCGCCGATCACGGCGCCGTATATGGCAAGCCCCCCCTCCCAGACATAGAAAACGCGGAGCAGGTTCCGGCTGTAGTAGCTCCAGTTGAACACGCAGTAAAACAGCCGCGCTCCGACGACGGCGGCCGGCACGGCGCAGATCAGCATATCGATGATCTCGTCCTGGGAAAGATGGAACTCTCCGGCGCGCCGCATACAGTAGACGACCGCCAGCAGGAACCCGGCCGCGATCAGAGCCCCATACAGCGAAAGGCTGAAAAACTCAAGAGAAAACAGGTTCCGCCTTACGGAGAACCGCTCCAGCCCCAGCCCGGGGAAACCAACGGAAAGAAACGCCATACAAACACCTCATTTATTCACAGTGGGACAATTATACTGCATGAAACGAAAAAAAACAAGAGGGACGGCTTCCATGGCCGTCCCTCTTTCGTCCCGGAGCGTTTCTCGCTCCGCGGCTTCCGTGATCGGAAGCGGGGGGTTTACACAATCCCTTTCCGTGCTGGACAGTCCCCGCTTTAAATCAGCCTGTAAAGAGGCCGTGTCTGTAACGCGTCCGCATACCCGCAACCCGTTCCCGCCGGGGGAGACGGCTTGGCGCGGCTGCCATGCGTTCTAAGTACGTTTAGCGGAGGACTGTCCGAATGACCCTATTCACTTGTACCGTTACGCCCGCCTGTCCGAAGCCGCCGGTCATCTTCGCCGCCGGTCTTCCGCGGGCCTGCCATGCGCTGTCCAAGGGACTCAGTCCTTTCCTTTAACTGATTACAGTTTAGCACAATAGACGATTGATGTC
>WRLJ01000263.1 GCA_009777685.1 Oscillospiraceae bacterium
CGGTGACCGCCACCGCGCCGATATCCCCCAAGGAAACACCCGCCTCCCGCAGGGCCGCCCGCGTGACCGGGGTCATGCTCTCGACATGGCTGCGCGCGGCGATTTCGGGCACCACGCCGCCATAGACCGCGTGCGTATCCGCCTGGCTCAGCACGACGGAGGACAGAACCTCGCGCCCGCCGCGCACCACGGCCGCCGCCGTCTCGTCGCAGGACGTCTCAAAAGCCAGGATCATCATGCAGAACCCTCGTCATCAAAATCGCGTCCTCTTTGGGCTTGTCGTAATACCCGCGCCGGACGCCGGCCTCCGCGAAGCCCATGGAACGGTACAGCTCCTGCGCGGTCAGATTCGACTGCCGCACCTCCAGCGTCAGGAAATCCGCCGCGCGCCGGCGCCCGCACTCAACCAGCGTTTCCAGCAAGGCCCGCCCCAGGCCCGCGCGGCGGTAGGACGGGTCCACGGCGATGTTGGTGATATACCCCTCGCCGGCCACCAGGTGCATTCCGGCATAGCCGATACAGACGGACTCCCGCTCCAGCGCAAAGTAGCGCGCCACGGGGTTTTTCAGCTCGCCCGCCACCATGCGGCGCGTCCACGGCACGGGAAAGCAAATCCGTTCCAGCTCCGCGACCCGGTCAATATGCCCCTCGCCCATACGGACAATCTGAAAGCCGGGCGGCAGCGCGGCGCTCACTTCGCCTCCAGCCATGTTTTTCCGGTATACGCCTCGGCCAGCAGCGGCGGGTTCAGCGGGAACGCGGCCTCCATCTCCTGCCGCAGCAGCCCGCGCACCGTCTCCGCCTCCGTCTCCGGGCATTCGACGATCAGCTCGTCATGCACCTGCAGAATCAGGCGCGCTTGCAGTCCCTCCGCGCGCAGGCGGCGGTAGACGGCGACCATAGCGACCTTGATGATATCCGCCGCCGTGCCCTGGACCGGCGTGTTCAGCGCGGCGCGTTCCCCGAAGGAGCGGATATTGAAGTTGCCCGAGGACAGCTCCGGCAGATACCGCCGCCGTCCCAGCAGGGTGGTCACAAAGCCGTCCCGCCGGGCCTGCTCGACGATATCGCGCATATACGCCCGCACGCCGTGATACCGGGACAGGTACGTTTCGATATAGTTTCTGGCCTCCGCCACACTGACGCCGATATCCTCGCTCAGGGAAAAGGCCGAGATGCCGTAGACGATGCCGAAATTGACCGCCTTGGCGTGGCGGCGCATCAGCGGCGTGACCTCCGCGGGCGGCACGCCGAACACCTGCGAGGCCGTGACCGCGTGGATATCCTCTCCGTCGGCAAAGGCGCGGATCATCGCCTCGTCGCCCGCGATATGCGCCAGCACGCGCAGCTCGATCTGCGAATAGTCCGCGTCCACCAGCACCCAGTCCTCCCGCGAGGGGATGAACATATCCCGCAGACGCCCTCCCAGCTCCGAGCGCACGGGGATGTTCTGCAAATTCGGCTCCGTGGACGAAAGCCGCCCGGTGATCGTCGCCGTCATCTGGAACGTGGAATGAACGTGACCGTTTGGGTCCATCACCTTCAAAAGCCCGTCGGCATAAGTGGATTTCAGCTTGGCCAGCTTGCGGTACTCCAGCACCGCGCCAACGACAGGATGCAGCGAACGCAGTTTATTCAGGGTGTCGGCGTCGGTCGTCCAGCCGGATTTGTTCTTCCGGCCGTGCGGCAGACCCAGCTTGTCAAACAGAATCACGCCCAGCTGCTTCGGCGAGGCGATGTTGAAGGCTTCCCCCGCCTGCGCGTAGACGTCCTCCTCCACGCGGCGGAGTTCCTCCGCCAGCGCCGCGCCGTAAGCGGTCAGGCGCGCCCGGTCGATCTTGACGCCGTGATGCTCCATCGAGGCCAGCGCCTCGCTCAGCGGCATTTCCACGCGCTCATACAGCTCCCACAGCCCCAGAGCGCGCAGTTCAGCCTCCATCGCGTCCCAGTCCGTCTCCGGTTTCTGCAAAAGCCACGCGGCCAGGGCGATATCGGCCTGGCAGGGCGTCAGCTCCCGGCCCTCGTCCATGTCCCGCTTCCAGACGGCCTTGATATTGCGGTATATCCCCTCCGGCAGAGGCGCTTCGGAGGCGTCAAACAGGGAGAAATTTGCTGGGGGAGATCCCTCCCCCGCCTTGTCCGCCGCCGGACTGTCCGGCATCGCGGTTTTCCGCGCGGAAGCGGGACCGCCCAGCCAGCGGCCGGCGATTTGGGTAAACTCCAGCTTTTGAAACAGCGGGCGCAGGGCCGCCGCGTCCGGCGGCACGCGCAGGCAGTCCTCCGGATCAAAGGCCATCGGCACCGCGCGGTCAATGGCCGCCAGCTGCCGCGAGAGGTAGGCCTTCTCACGCCCCTCCCCGACTTTTTCTTTGAGCTTGCCCTTCAATTCCTCCCAATGCTCATACACGCCGTCCAGACTGCCGTAGGAAGCCATCAGCTGCAAGGCGGTCTTTTCCCCGACCCCCGGAATGCCGGGGATGTTGTCCGACGAGTCGCCCATCAGCGCCTTTAGGTCGATCATCTGTCCCGGCGTCAGGCCGTACTGCTCCATCAGCGTGTCCGGCGTAACGCGGCGCGTTTCCTTCGTGCCGACGTATAGCACGCTCACACCGTCCCCGACGAGCTGATAGCTGTCGCGGTCGCCCGTCACCACCGCGCACGACCAGCCCGGCGTTTCAGCGCAGACGCGCGAGATGGTCCCCAGCACGTCGTCGGCCTCGTAGCCCGCCAGCGAGTATACCGGCACGCGCAGGGCGGCCAGAACCTCCATGATGATCGGAATCTGCGCGGTGAAATCCTCCGGAGCGGGCTTGCGCGTGGCTTTATAGCCGTCATACATCGTATGGCGGAACGTCGGGGCCTGCTCGTCAAAGGCGACGCACAGCCCCCGCGGCTCATAGGTTTTCAGCAGCGAGCCGAGGATTTGCAAAAAACCGAAGACGGCCCCCGTGGGCAGCCCCTCCCGCGTGGACAGCGGGCGCAGCCCGTAAAACGCGCGGTTGAGAAGGCTGAAGCCGTCTACCGCCATCAGCTCCTTTTCCATTTGACCCCGTCCTTTGTATCTTCCAGTAAAATACCCATTTCCTTCAGCTGGTCCCGGATGCGGTCGGCCCCGGTGAAATCCCTGGCCGCGCGGGCGGCCTGCCGCTCGGCGATCAGCGCCCCGACCTCCGCGTCCGGGGTCTCCTCCTCCTC
>WRLJ01000264.1 GCA_009777685.1 Oscillospiraceae bacterium
CGATACGGCGTCGGCCGTCAGGGCGACAATGGGATGCGTATACCCCCCGTCGCGCAGGAGCTTCACCGTCTCTATGCCGTCCATTTCCGGCATCATGTGGTCCATGAATATAATGTCATACTCGCTTCCGTCCCGGATGATGCCGACGGCCTCAAAGCCGCTCCCCGCCGTATCCACCGACAGCTCATACGGGGAGAGAAGCCCCCTTGCCACATACAGGTTCAAATCCATGTCGTCCACGACCAGGACTTTGCCGTAGGGCATCGGCTCCCGCACGATCTGCGTTTTCTTGCCGTTCCGCGAGATGTTCTGGTTTGCGCGCGACCGCTGCAGGCTCTCCGCCAGCTCGCGGCCCAGCGGGCCGCCGCCGCCGTCCTCCTGCGGCAGCCGCGCGGTAATGGTCGTTCCCCGACCGACCTGGCTGTCCACATGGATATGGCCCTTCATCATGCGCACCAGATTGCGCGTGATGTGCATTCCCAGCCCCGTGCCCTCGGTCACGCGGTTGGCCTCCATGTCAAAACGGGAGTATTCATCGAACAGCTTGTTGACCTGTTCCTCCGTCATACCCTTGCCGGTATCGCTGATGGTGAACACAAGCGTCACTTCGGAGCCTTCGTTCCCGTCCTCCGGCCCCCTCTCGGCCGACACCGAAAACTTAATCCCGCCGCTTTTCGTATATTTGAACGCGTTGGAAAGCAGATTGTTCAAAACCTGCTTGATCCGCAGGTCGTCGCCGAACAGCTTCTGCGGCGTGTTCTCGTCCACCAGCAGCTGAAAGTCCAGCAGCTTGCCGCTGAAGCGCACCAGATTGATGTTCACCACGTCGTTGATCAGGCTTGTGATCTCATACCGGGCGGGCACCAGTTCCAGCTTGTCGGCGTCGATTTTGGACATGTCCAGCAGATCGTTGATGATGCTGAGAAGAAGGTCGCCGGAATTGTATATGGTGTTGAAGGCGTCCTGATACTTCGGGTCGAGCGACTCGTCCTGCAGTTGAATCTCCGTGATGCCGAGGATGGCGTTCATCGGCGTGCGGATTTCATGGCTCATCATCGCAAGGAAGCGGCTTTTGGCCTTGTTGCTCTCCTCGGCGACCTCCGCCTTTCGCATTTCCTCGATGATCGCCCTCTGCTCCCGCAGATCCCTGACATAGCCCGCGATGATGTACTCGCCTCTGTGCCGGACGCGAATCCAGGTAATCTCGCAGGGCAGCGGCTCGCCGCTGAGCTTCTGGTGCGTCCACTCGTAGCGCAGATAGCCCTCGTCAAGCACCCGGTCCGCATATTCGCTTCTCAGCTCCCGCGACCGCCGCCCGGAGGGCTGGAACTCGGGTGAAACGTCGTGCATCCGAGCGCGGTATTCCTCTTTGCTGGCCGCGCCGAGCAGGTCCAGCGTTTCCTGATTGCAGTCGATGACCTCGTAATCCTGGTTAATGAGCTGGCAGGCAAGGGGCATCGCGTCCAGCATCAGCTGTATCCGCTCTTCCGTCTCGCGCGCCTTTTCCGCCGTGGCTTTCAACTCGCGCAGGTCGCGGGCGTAGGCCGCGACGATGATCTCTCCGCCATGCTCCGCGCGGATGAGCGTCACCTCGCACGGAATCGGCTCGCCGCTGAATTTCTGGTGCATCCATTCGAAATGACACTGCCCCTCCTGGCGGGCCTTGAGCAAAAGCTCCTGCATAAACTCATCCGATTTCCGGCCGCAGGGCTGATATTCCGGCGACAGGTCGTAAAAACGCTCCTCAAATTCCTGTCTGCCGCTCAGCTCAAACAGTCTGACGGCCTCCTGGTTGCAGTTGAACAGCCTTCCCTCGCCGTCGATCAGAAAACAACAGATCAAGGGGATCCTATCCAGCATGATTTTCGCTTGCTCATGGGCTTTGCGCGCCTGTTCGTCCGCCCGCTTCCGTTCCGCGGCAGCCGGCCTTCCGCTGTCCTTCATAAGCGTCCACCCTCTCTAAAAATAGCTGAAATAACGGGAAAGGCCCTGTTTGAAAATCCCCGGTATTTTCAAACAGGGCCGGATCGGGCGCCGGTTCGTTATTGGGGCGGCAGCCCCAGGTATTGCCTGACCTTTGACAGGACAAGGCCCGTGTTGATCGGCTTGACGATAAAGTCCGATCCGCCGGACGCAAAGGCTTTCTGCACGTTATCCTTCGTGGCGTTGGCCGTCAGAAATATGATGGGCGCCTGCTGCCCGCCCTTGCGGATCAGATGCGCCAGCTCAAAGCCGCTCATGCCGGGCATCTCAATGTCCAGAATGAACAGGGCGGGGGTGTGTGTTTCCAAAAACCGCAGCGCGGCGGCGCCGGAGTTTACGCAGACGGTGGTGAACGGCAGCTGCTTGAGGCAGTTAGAGAGCATCGTCAGGAAGAACGAGGCGTCGTCCACCGCGAGGATGACCTTTTCGTTTGAGCGTTTGTTCTCTCCCTCGAGCCTGTCCGCCTCCTCCCGGTAGAGAACCATTTGTATATCAATGGACAGCGTACTCAACGCGGCGGTAAAGCGGTTCATGTCCCCCACGATTTTTTCGTGCGCCAGATTTTTGTCATGCGTCAGTTTTTTCAGCCCCTCGATCTGCTCCAGGCTTTGCCGGGCCAGATCATGGGCCTGAATCTTCACGAGCGTGTCCCAGACCGCCGCCAGGCTCTCGATATACGAAACGTAATTTTGGCTGTCCAGAGCGGCCTTGAGCGATTCCTCCTGCGCGGGAACGGCGTCGATGAACATGACCAGCAGCTGCGTGTATTTGAAAAACTGGTCGTTGTCCATCGCAAGTATGCTTTCGTCCAGCATTAATTGCGGCAAATCCATCAGCTTTTTGCGATCCAGCATGGCGACATACCCCTCCTGAAATAAAATGCGCGGAAGCATCCGGAACTTACGAATATTATATGCAAATGGAAACACGCTGTCAAGTCCGGGACGGAATTCCCAGGCTAAAAGCCTTTGCTTTTGCTCTTATCCCGTCCGCGTTTGCCCGTACCCGTCCGTAGGGGACGCAGACCTCGGCGTCCCGCAGGTTATCTGCAAACTTCGGGGGAAAGGGTTTTCACCGTTTGCCCGTGCGGCTGTTGGTTTGGGTAGTGTTCAGGCATTCCCGGGGGAGGTCTCCCCCGGAGCCCCCCACTGGGGGACGCCAGTCCCCCAGCCCCTCTCGCGGGTAATACGGGGGTTTTGCTTGCGGGA
>WRLJ01000265.1 GCA_009777685.1 Oscillospiraceae bacterium
TGCGGGTTATCACCCCAAGTTGCTGTATATCACAGAGTGGTGGAAACAACTCTACGGCGAAAGCGAAGGCAAAGAAAACAAAGGTATTTTCCCTGCGGGCGTGACCTTCACTGCCGACTTGCACTCCATGGGACAGTACATTCAGGACGGCGCGCGCAATCTGTTCGAGACCGTCCTTTTCGCGGGGGAGCCGTCCGCCGATATCGCCGTCGAAGCCACGCCCGACGACGCCGACGGCCTGAACTTTCTGGCCGGCAGGACGCTCTTCGAGATCGAGCGGCAGGCGTTCCGCGGCACATATCTGGCCCACGGAGACGGCGGCACGCCGAATCTGGTGATCCGGATCAGCCGCAAGGACGAGCGGAATCTGGGCGCGCTGCTGTACTTCTACGAATACGCCTGCGGCCTGTCCGGCTATATCCTAGGCGTCAACCCCTTCGACCAGCCCGGCGTGGAGGCGTATAAGCGCAACATGTTCGCCCTGCTGGGCAAGCCCGGATATGAGCGGGAGGGACGGGAGCTGGCCGCGCGGATTCCGGAGGGACTGTAGCGGGCGGTCAAGCGCCGGGGCATACGTTACAAACAAAAAAAGCCGGACGGTTTCACAGGGAAACCGCCCGGCTTTTTTTTGCGTCCGTCATTGCCGCAAGGTGGCGGAAAACACAGAGACGCTTTATGCTCTTTATGATGTTATTCCTCAAACAGGGCCATAATGCTCTCATACGTCAATTCGCCGCTGTTATGGGTGTACTTGGCGCGCACGTCCGGGTCAAGGTCAAAGGCCGCCTGAGGATAACTGATCAAGCCAATAATCTCCGGGTCCATGTTGGGACGCGGATAATGTCCCAAGAATAAGTAGGAATGGCCGTGATCAATCGGCGCGGCATTGCTCTGCACGTACTGCACGCCATTGAGAATGCCGCCCTGATGTGCGATGGTGACGGTGGGCCGATCCCACTCTCCTTTGTAAACGCGGCCGACCTCGACTTCATACAGGGTGTGAAGCATTGTGCCAAGCAACGCATTATCCAGAATTTTCTCCGCGATCTCCGGGCGTATGTTGTCCCAGTCCACATGCTCAAAGGCTTCTCGGTACGACATGTCAAGGTCGTCGACAAATTCCCCCTCACTGTTCATGCGTTTCGTCGAGGTCCCGATTACCTTGCCGGTAAAGACGAGGGGGACCCGGTCACGCACCATATCCAGTGTATAATTTATCTCGGATACATGCATATTCATGGGCACCTTGGTTTGAACCGGGTTTTCCGCTTCCGGTGACGGCTGCGCCGCGCACGCGGCGCAGAGCAGAAGAATCAGCGCGAGAAGAATGGATTTTTTCATTTGGAGATTGCTCCTTTCCGCCATCAGTATTTTGGGTTTGTGTTAGGTGAATAGTTCGCAATAGGGTAACTGAAATTGTCCGGGAAAAGAAGGATGTCCTCTCTCCTGAAACCGCCCGGCTTTTTTTGCGTCTGTCATTGCTATCAGTTACCAGTCATATCAAGCCCCGTTCCGCAGATTCTAGGGTTGACCGGAAATTACGCAAAGGATGGTGGCTTGTATGAAGCTCAATCGAATTTCCCTCAGCCGGGCCGGGCGCGTTCGCGCGCTGTGCTTTGCCGTCGCGGGCGTTTTGACGCTGGGCGGCTTTACAGCGGCGGGCTGGAAAAAGGCGGGGAAGCTGGAACGCTTTCTTGAATACTCGTATCAGCAGGGGTTTATCGAGCTGGTGACGGGGGTGCAAACCGTGGACACCACGCTCCGGAAAAGCCTGTACGCCACCGGTCCGGCCATGACGGCGCGGCTGGCCGGCGAGGTCAGCCGCGAGGCCGCCGCCGCCCAGGCGGTGATGGGCCGGCTGCCGTTTGCGGACGGGATCATCGAAAATACGGCGGTGTTCCTCGCGCGCGTCTCGGACTACACCTCCGGGCTCAGCCGCAGGGCGGCGGCGGGGCAGGCGGCGGGCCGGGAGGAGATGGAGACCCTGCGCGCCCTGTCCGAAACCGCCCGCGCCCTGTCGGCGGAGCTGGGCGCGCTGCAGGAGATCATCCATGAGCAGCAGATGCGCGTCGGCGCCATCGCGCTGGCCGGGGCAGACGCGGAGAGGCGGGACGGCCGGGAGGGCGGCTGGTCGGCGTTCCGGGACGGCTTCCGCGGCATGGAAAATTGCTTTGAGGACCTGCCCGCCCTGATTTACGACGGCCCGTTTTCCGCGCATCTGGAGCAAACGGCCCCGCGGGCCCTGGAGGGTCTGCCGGAGGTCGGCGCGGAGAGCGCGCTTCACCGGGCGCTGAGCCTGTTGGATTTGCAGGAGGGCCAGCTGACCCTCTGCCGCGAGACAAACGGAAAGATCCCGTCCTACAGCTTCACAGGACATCTCAACGGCGGCGAAATCACCGTCGATATCACCCGGCGCGGCGGCCTGCCTCTGGCGATGGTGGACACGCGGACGCCCGGCGGCGCGGCGCTGGGGCCGGAGGAATGCGTCCAAAGAGCCTCGGAATTCCTGCGCCGCGGCGGCTATGAGAGCATGACGGAGACCTGCCGGTATGACTCCGGAGGGGTGCTGCTGGTCAGCTTCGCCTTTGAGGGGAACGGCGTGGTGGTTTATCCCGACCTGATTAAGGTCGGCGTCGCCCGCGACACGGGCGAAATCGTCCAGTTTGAGGCGACGGGGTATATCATGAACCATCTGGCCAACCGGAGTGAACCCTCCGCGGCGGTCAGCGCGGAGCAGGCCCGGGATGTGCTGGCGCCCGGCCTGACGCCGGAGCGCTCCAGACTTTGTATCCTCCCCAGCCCGGGCGGGCACGACCGCCTCTGCCATGAGCTGACCTGTCTCACGCCGGACGGCTCGCGGGTGTTGGTTTACGTCTGCGCCGGAACGGGGCTGGAGGAAAAAATATTGATTTTGATCGAGGATGAAAACGGAACGCTGGCGGCGTAGGGCAATGTAACATCCAAAGGTTTACGCCGATTCGTAGGGCGCGATGCCCACATCGCGCCGTGGTTTGCCCATTTTGCGCGCCCGGGGAAACGGACGGACGTTTTGGGAAACGGACGGACGTTTAGGGAAACGGCGGACGTTTTGGGAAACGGACGGACGCACACAGTGCGTCCCTACAGGGCATGGGGAGAAACCCTGTAAAACCCCGT
>WRLJ01000266.1 GCA_009777685.1 Oscillospiraceae bacterium
CCTCCCCCGGAAATGCCTGAACACCACCCAAACCCACAGCCGCACGGGCAAACGGTGAAAACCCGTTCCCCGAAGTTTGCGGACAACCTGCGGGACGCCGAGGTCTGCGTCCCCTACGGTGTGTGCGGCGGGGCAAACAGCCGCACGGGCAAACGGTGAAAACCCGTTCCCCGAAGTTTGCAGATAATCTGCGGGACGCCGAGGTCTGCGTCCCCTACGGAGGAATGCGGCGGGGGAAACGCGGCGCCGCAGGCGCATTATACTATCTCAAGCCGCCTTGAGGGGGGCGGACCCGTCCGGCGAGACCGCTCTCGCCGCGCCCAGAGGCGCGAAGACCGCCGCGCACTCCGGGGAAATGTGCCGATAGGTCATATCGCGGATATATTCGGTCTTGTCGCGCAGTGGCTTGTTCCGGGGATCGCTCAGGCGGGCGCGCATCTCGCCGGGTTCCCGGACCAGCAGCTCAAAGATTGTCGCTACGTCCTCGTAGTAATCGTACAGGCTGTAATCATACGCGAACGTGGTGCCGTGGGTGCTGGCGTTCCACACGCGGGCATAGCGGTTCCCCGCGTAAGAGAACCGGCCGTTGAACGCCCCGATCTCACGCTCGCTGCGTTGCTCGCCGATGGCCTCCTCGACGATATAGTGGACCGCGTGACCCAGTTCATGGGCCAGCACGGAGGCCGTGATTCCGTTGTATTCGGGGTCGCGGTCATATCGTAGGCTGATCGTCAGGTCGCCGTCCCATTCTATGTAGCCGTACTCCTCCCTTGAGGGCCGGTCCAGCTGGAGGATGAAACGGGCGCCGTAGTCGGCGTAAGCGCTGGCGAGCGTTTGGATAAACGCAGGCGAGAACAGGGCCAGCCCCCGGTCGATCTCCTCCATCATCCCGCGGCCCTCCGGGCCGGAGAGATACCCGTTTCCGTCGGTCAGCGTTATGGAGTATTTCTCCGCCGCGTCGCGGATAAACGCCTCGGACGAGGACATATCCAGCGCGCCGCCGGGCGCGGGGGACGGGACAGGCGCCGGCTTGTCTTTGAGGACGGCCGAGCCTGTAGCCGGCTCCCAAACGGCGTCCATCCCCGTGATATCGGCCAGCCGGGCCAGCGGCAGATAGGTCGTTCCCTGATAGACGATGCTGAACGGGACCTCGTCTCCGTTGCTCAGGGTCATGCTCTCGCCCGTCCGGGCGACCTGCACGCCGTTGACCCGGATATTGATGGCATTGAGCAGCACCTCGAGGTTGTCCGCCAGCGCGGGCCCGATGTACGAACAGATCAGCGCCATAGCGACCATACCGAGGATGAAACTTTTTACACTCAGCTTGCGCTTCATGCTCTTCCTCTCCTTTACGCATGTTAGGGGAATAGGACCATCATACCATGCCAAGCGGGCCGGAGGCAAATGATTTGCGTCCGGGGTAAGCGCATTTATTTTTGCATCGCGCCGCCGTTTGCCCGGTTGCACATTCCGTAAAATGGAATATGTACAAATTATGGATGGGCAGGCTGACGAGGACGCGACGCCCGCATCGCGCCGCCGTGTGCCCGGTCGCACAGACCGTAGGGGACGCAGACCTCGGCGTCCCGCAGGTTATCCGCAAACTTCGGAGAAAGGGCGGCGGTGCCCATGCAAATAAATCTGAATAAAGTGCAAAAATATATTGCTTATGTAGAAAGAACTTTGAAAAGCGCTGTGGTACCATCGGTATAGCGAGAAAAATAATTTGCACGGAGGTAACGGCTATGAAAATGACAATCCATCGAGTTCCGATCAGTGTTTTGCTAAAGAAAGGCTTGGCGCTGCTGCTGACTTTGGCTCTGCTGGGGCCGATGCTCAGCATGTCCCCTTGGCTTGGAGTGGCTGCCGAGCCTGTCGGCACGATTCCGGAAAGCCATATTCCGGAATTTATCGTTCCCGTCATTGGCAGAGACGCGGCGCCCGTGATTGACGGCGCTATCGACGAGCAGGAGTGGTCCGGCGCCGGCCGCATGGTCAGTGTCAACAGCAGCCGCAGGATTGCAGAGACCGGCGGCATTTTCTTGGATCCGCGCGACCTGACCTTTTGGATCACCGCGGACGATAAAAACGTTTATGTGGCCATGAAATCCGAAATGCCTCCTGACGGAAGGCTGATCACCAATCTGAAACCATACGACGTCAGTGACACGCAGGTATTCCAGGACGATAACGTGGAGATCTGGTTTGACCCGTGGCGGGGCGCTCCGGAGGATCTGAGAACGCGGGATCTGCGCGCGTTTCAGATGGCCATCAATGAGGACGGCGGGTTTTTCACAGCCTCCCATACTTCCTGGGGGGGCGCCGATGGGATGTGGCGGCCCGGCTGGACGGTCGGGTCCTCGACCGACTCCGATTGGTGGTACCTGGAGCTGGCTATCCCGTTTGAAAACTTGGGGATCACCGCAGACAACTTTGACTGGTCTTGGGGCTTCCATGCCGGCCGAGGCTTTAAGCAGCCCTTTCAGTATACGAACATCGCCCCGAGGGGCCCGGCGTTTGCGGACTTTACCTCCATGGCCGTTTTGAATTGGGAAGAGGAAAACACTCCCTTTGTGCGGCATTTGAATATGCGCAACCCGAACGGGAACGTCTCGCCCTATGTGGAGCTGGAGCTGGTAAATCCAACCAGCAGCCCGTATACCTTCAATGTATATATCAATAGCAACTACCTGGGCGACGCCTTCCGGGGAATCAATGGCACTGAGTATGTCGTCCCGGCCGGTGGCAAACAATCTGTTATTGTACAGGACGGCTGGAGTGAGGGGACTTATGGCACCACAATTTATATCACAAGCGCGGATGGAAGCAAAGTTCATTTTTTCCGCAGAATGATATGGGAGATTGCTCCCACGGACCCCAGGTGGGAGCTTGAGAACAAACCGGCGGGACAGGCTTTTGATTTTCAGTTTGGATACTTCCCGTCCTATAACACCTTCAAGGCTGAAATCGACCTCAGGAGGCTGAGGCTCGACGAGGCGTATGATGAAGTCACCGGCGCTTGGGTCAAGATCACCGACAAAAACACGCAGGAAGTCATAGCGGACGGGCAGTTCCCCGCGTTTACAAATCCTGTCGCCGGCGTAAGCGTCGTTGAGTTCGATTTAGGCGACGGTGTCAAAAATATTGCGGCA
>WRLJ01000267.1 GCA_009777685.1 Oscillospiraceae bacterium
CAAACGCGGCGCATGGGCAAACACGGGCGACCGGCGACGGTCGCCCCTACAGGGTTTTCCGCCCCGTCCTGCGTAGGGCGCGATGCCCACATCGCGCCGTGTTTGCCTATTGTGTGCGCACGGGCAAACGGTGAAAACCCTTTCCCCGAAGTTTGCGGATAACCTGCGGGACGCCGAGGTCTGCGTCCCCTACGGCCTGTGCGGACGGGGCAAACGCGGACGGGATCAGAGCAAACGTAAATACTTTTACCCCGTCTTCCGAAAAAACGCTTGCAATTGTCACGGCGCTGTGCTATACTTATCCGGCGTGCCGACGATCGCGGCATAGTACTCAAAGAAAAGGAGGTGGCTCGTTTGCCGAATATCCGGTCTGCGAAGAAACGCGTGTCGATCACGGCGCAAAAGTCGCTTCGCAACAAGATGGCCAAGTCGAGTCTGAAAACCAACATCAAGAAGGTGCAGGTCGTTGTGGCGGGAGGGGACAAGGCGGCAGCCGGCTCCGCGTATATAGAGGCCCAAAAGGCCATCGACAAGGCGGTTGCCCGCGGCCTGATTTCCCGCAATGCCGCCGCGCGGCGCAAGTCGCGTATCTGTAAGGCCATCGGCAAGATTTAACCGCGTTTCCATCAGCAGACGCGCCCCCTGTCCGTCCCTGAGACGGGCAGGGGGTGTTTTTGCGTTCCGCGCGCCCGGACACAGCCGGATGAAAATTTTTTTACAATCCCTCTTGACACATAATACTATGCGGTGTATAATATAGCGCATAGCACGATACCGTGTATTATCGACAGAGAGGAGGGATGCCGCGATGGATGCCCAAATCAAACGGGGTCTGCTGGATGCCTGTGTGCTGGCGGTGCTGTCGCGCGGGGAGTCGTATGGGTACAAGATCACGCAGGACACGTCGGGCGTGATGGCCATCAGCGAGTCGACGCTGTACCCGATCCTGCGGCGGCTGGAGCAGCAGGGCTGCCTGAGCACGCGGAGCCAGGAGCATGGCGGGCGGCTGCGCAAATACTACCGCCTCACCGGGCCGGGCATGGAGCGCCTGCTCGCCTTCCGGGGCGAATGGCGGGACATCAAGCACGCGGTAGACTACATTATGGAGGAGGGGGATACCCCATGACGCGCGAGGAATTCATGTCCCGGCTGAGGCGTCAGCTGGAAGGCTTTTCATCCGCCGAAACGGCGCGGGTCCTGGAATATTACGAGGAGCTGTTCTCCGATTCGCTGGAGGCGGGCAAAACCGAGCAGGAAATCATCGCCGGGCTGGACACGCCGGAGGTCATCGCCGAGCGCGTGCGGGTGGAGCTGGCCTTCCTGCGCGCCGAGCAGGAGCCGTCGGCCAAGAATTTTAACACCGCCCTGCTGGTGATTCTCGGCGTCTTTGCCCTGCCGATCGGCCTGCCGCTGGGCTTCGCGGTTTTGGTGGTGCTGTTCGCCGCCGGGATGGTGGGCGTCAGCCTGGTCGTCGCGGCGCTGGCGACGCTGGCGGCTCTGGGTGTCAGCGGCATCGGGCTCATCATCACGGGCTTTGTGTCCCTTGTGTCCGGTGTGCCGCTGCTGGGCTTTGCCCTGATCGGCTCGGGCCTGATCTGCGCGGGGCTGGGCCTGCTGACCGGCGTGGGCGGCTGGGCGCTGGTGCGGGCGCTGTTCCGCGTGTGCGCCAAGCTGTTCCGCAAAATCTACATGAGCATTATGAAAAAACGCAAAAAGGAGGCAGCCGTATGAACAAGGCCGTCAAAACCCTGCTCATCATCGCCGCTTGCTGTATTTTGGGCGGCATCGTCATCACCACCGCCTGCGTGGGCATCGCCCGCGCCCAGGACATCAGCTTCAGCGGGCAGATGTGGGCGTGGGACCACGGGGAGCGCACCTATACCAACACAGGGCCGCAGTCCCGGGAGCTGAACTATGTTCAATCCCTGGAGCTTCTGCTGGTCGGCGAGCCGCTGACGATCCGAACCTCCGCGGAGCAGGATACCGTCACCCTCGAGTGGTCGCAGAGCTATGACAACCAGTACGCCTTAACCGAGAGCGCCTCCGGCCATGTGATGTTCCGGCGCGACGAGAATAACAGCGCCGTTAACGGCATCCGCCTCGGACCCGGCGGAATTAGGGTCGACTACAGCGGCTGGCTGAATTTCCTGGACGGTCTGCTGCGCTGGGACCTCGGCTGGCGGGACCGCGGCGAGAGCTATATCGACCTTGGCTCCTCGCGTACCGTGACACTCACGCTCCCGGAGGGCCTGGAGCTGAAGAGCCTCAGCATCGGCCATGTCAGCGGCGCGGTGGAGCTGGACGGCGTGGCCGCCGAAACCATCGCCTACGCGGGCGTGGACGCGCGCTTTGAACTGCGCGGCGCTCGCGGAGGCGCCCTGGTTATCGCCAATGTATCGGGCAACGTCATCCTGACGGACTGTGACTTTGGCTCCGTCATTCTGGCGACCGTCAGCGGGCGTCTGGAGCTGGGCGGCGGCCGCTGTGAGCGGATTGAAGTCGGCGGCGTGGACGCGGGACTGCGCGTAAGCGGCACGGCCGGACTGCGCTCGGCCGAGATTTCCGGCGTGAACGCCGAGGCCAGCCTGACCTTGCCCGGCTCCCGCGACGACTATGACATCAGCGCCGTCGGGCTGAACGCGGAGCTGAGCGTGGACGGGCAGTATTACGGGCGTCGAAGCCTGCGCGGCCGCCCCGGCGCGGGCACGCTGCAAGCCAACGGCATAAACGCGGAGCTGAACGTGAGGTTTGAAGGGGAATAAAGCGTCACGGGGGCCGCGGATTCCGCGGCCCCCGCGCGGGGACGTCATTTTAATTCTCGTCCTATAGCACAGCCCCTGTAGGGACGGTCGCCCCCGACCGTCCGCCGGTGCGCGTGAAACCGGGAATATCGACGTGGTTTCCGGCGGTTTTCGGACGACCGGGGGCGGTCGTCCCTACAGGGTGTGCGCCCTACGGATGGCGGGGCAAGCCCGCAATGACGGTTGTAGGGGACGCGGCCCTCCGCGTCCCGCAGGATTTCTGAGCGTTTCCCGTTTGCCCAAAGTTTGCGGATCACCCCACGGCGCGCCGAGGGCGTCGCGCCCTACGGCGTGTGCGGTTGGGGGCAAACGGGGCGCATGGGTAAACACGGGCGGCAGATTGCCGC
>WRLJ01000268.1 GCA_009777685.1 Oscillospiraceae bacterium
CGTCGACCTGTCGCGTGAATTTCTCAACTCCAACGGCGCGAAAAAAACGGCGGCGGCGTATATCCCCGTCGCCGCTCCGCCGCCCCGCCGCCCGTGGGAGACAGCAAACACCCCGGCGGAGGGCTGGCTGCTGCTGGCCAGCGACTTGAATTACTGCTCCCAGCGGGGACTGGCCGAGCTGTTTGACAGCTCCGCCGGCGCGTGCGGCGTTCTGGCGCCGCACGGCGGCGCCGCGATGCAGACGCCCGCGCAGTGCATGGCGGCGCTGCTGCCCGCCGAAGGTGCGGCGACCGCCTCGGTGATGGCCTTCGGCTTTGACCCGTATCTCTCCGAAGCCGACCCGTTCGGCGGGGCCGCCCACGCGGTCGTCACCTCTCTGGCGAAAATCGTCGCCGCCGGGGTTTCGCCCGATACGGCGTACTTAACCTTCCAGGAATATTTCCCGCGCCCCGGCGGCGACCCCGAACGCTGGGGCCTGCCCGCCGCCGCGCTGCTGGGCGCGCTCGAGGCGCAGATGGGCCTCGGGATTGCCTCCGTCGGCGGCAAGGACTCGATGAGCGGCTCCTACGAGACGCTGGACGTGCCGCCCGCTCTGGTTTCGTTCGCCGTCGGCACGGCCCGCGCCGGCGATATCCTGACCCCCGAGTTCAAGGCTCCCGGCAACCCCGTCTACCTCTTCTCCGCGCCGCCCGGACCGGACGGTATGCCCGATTACGCCGCCCTGCGCGCCCTTTGGACACGCTTCATCGCCCTCTGCCGCGAGGGGCGCGTGCTGTCGGCATGGGCGCTGGAGACCGGCGGCGTGTCGGGGGCGGTCATCAAGATGATGCTGGGCAACGGCATCGGCTTTGCCTTCGACGACGCCTTTGACGGCTTCTTTGATCTGCCGTGGGGCGGCCTGATCGCCGAGTGTACCGGCCCCGTGGAGGGCGCGCGTCTGGCGGGCCATACGCAGTCCAGGGCCGAGCTGACCCAGCGCAGCTCCCGCGCGCCGCTGGAAAGCCTGCGCGCCGCGTGGGAGGCCCCGCTGGAGGGCGTGTTCCCCACCCGCGCCGGAACCGTCTCCGCGTCGTCTCCGGCCTCCGGCGGCCAATCCCCGCCGCCCAAAATCGAAAGCGCTCTTGTCCATACACCGTACCGCGGCCCCGCCGTCAGCGGCCGGCCTCTGGCGGTCATTCCCGCCTTCCCCGGCGCCAACGGCGAGCTGGACGCCGCCCGCGCCGTCGAGCGGGCCGGAGGCCGCGCCGAGGTCGTCGTGATCCGCAACCTGAAGCCCGAATGGATCGGGGAGTCCGCCGCGCGGCTGTGCGAGGCGCTGAAGCGCGCCCAAATGCTGATCCTGCCCGGCGGCTTTTCGGGGAGTATCTCCGGCAGTTATATCGTCTCCTTCTTCCAAAACCCCCGCGCCGCCGACGCCGTGCGCGCCCTGCTCGCCGCGGACGGGCTGGTTTTGGGGATATGCAATGGATTTCAGGCGCTGCTGAAGCTGGGCCTCGTCCCTTACGGCGACCTCCGCGCCGGAGAGGAGCCCGGCCCCGCGCTGACCGCCAACCTCATCGGGCGGCACCGGTCGCGCTACGTCCGCCTGCGCGCGGCGTCCGCGCTGTCCCCGTGGCTGTCGGAATACCGGCCGGGAGAGGTGTACCTCACGGCCGCCTCCCACGGCAAGGGCCGCTTCACCGCGCCGCCGGAATGCCTGGAGCGTCTGCGCGCCAACGGGCAGATCGCCATGCAGTACTGCGACGCGAGCGGAGTCCCCGGCATGGATATCGCCGACAACCCCAACGGCTCGGACTGGGCCGTCGAGGCCATCTCCAGCCCCGACGGGCGCGTGCTGGGCAAAATGGCCCACAGCGAACGCGCCGGCGTCCACCTCGCCAAAAACATCCCCGGCCGGAAAGAACAGCCCCTTTTCGAGGGCGGAATAAAATACTTTTTGTAATATCGAGGTGAAATATGTCTAATTGGCAGGCCTATCGCTCCATCATCGGGCATATTGAGGTCGAACACGGCGCGCTGGCGCGTCTGCCCGCCTGGATACGGGACGCGGGTTACGTCCGGCCCCTCATCGTGGCGGACCCGCACACCGACGCCGCGGCCGGACAGGCGCTGCGCGCGGCGATGGACGCGCAGGGCGTTCCGTACGACACCTTCATCTACCCGCCGCGGGAGGCCGATCTGACGGCCGGAGAGGCGTCCGCCGGCGCGCTGCTGGCGGCGTTCGAGCCGCGTCATGATTTACTGGTCGCCGTCGGCTCTGGCACGATAAATGACATCTGTAAGTACGTATCTTTCAAAATCAACCGTCCGTTTGTCGCCGTGGGGACCGCCCCGTCGATGGACGGCTACGCCTCCGCCGGCGCGGCGATGCTCCTCGGCGGCAACAAAGTGACGCCGCAGACCCATGTGCCGCTGGCCATCTTCTGCGATCCGGACATCCTGCGCGCCGCGCCGCTGCCGATGCTGGCGGCGGGGCTGGGCGACATGCTGGGCAAGATCACCTCGCTGGCCGACTGGCGGCTGAGTCACCTTCTGACGGGCGAAGCGATGCCGCCGGATATCGCGGAACTGGTCGAGACCGCCGTCCGCCGCTGCACCGAGAGCGTCGCCGCGGCGCGGCGGCGCGAGCCGGAGGCCGTTCGGGCCATCACGGAGGGCCTGATCCTCTCGGGCCTGGCCATGTCGCTCTACGGCGACTCGCGCCCCGCGTCCGGCACGGAGCATCATCTGTCCCACTACTGGGAGCTGCGGTTCATCGCGGAGGGCCGCGCGCCGGTCCTGCACGGCCTGAAGGTCGGCGTGGCCGCGCTGTGTGCCCTGCGGCTGTGGAAAAGCCTGCCCGAAACGCCGCCCGGCGCGGGCGCGGACGCGGACATCGAGCCGCTGATCCGCGCGCGCTACGGCATGGCGGCGGAGGAACTGCTGAAAACGCAAAACCCCGTCGTCCCCTACAACGAGATCGCCGCGAAATGGCCGGCCATCCGCGCCATCGCGGACAGCCTGCCCGCGCCGGAGGACGTGGAAGCCCTGCTGGCCGGTCTGGACGCGCCGCTGACCCCGGCGGCCATCGGCGTCGGCCCGATCCTGCTGCGGGAAAGCATTGTGCTGGCCCGCGAGCGCAAGAAAACCTACACCCTGCTCCAGCTC
>WRLJ01000269.1 GCA_009777685.1 Oscillospiraceae bacterium
CCGGAGCGCGGCTCTATGACGGCGCGGCGGCGCGCGCGCCGGGCTTTGACAGCGGGCGGTGGCTGGTCGCCGACCCGGGCGCGTACGCCGCAGCCTTTGCTCTGGCCTCAGCCCTTCCGCGGGGGGAGGCGCAGATATGGGACGCGTGCGCCGCGCCGGGCGGCAAGGCGTTTTTAACGGCCATGCTGATGGGCGGCCGCGCGCGCGTGCTGGCCTCCGATGTCTCGGCCAAAAAACTGGAAACCATCCGGGCGGGCGCGCGGCGGCTGGGATTGGAAGGCCTGCTGGAGGTCCGGCAAGCCGACGCGTCGGCCTTTCAGCCGGACCGTCTCTTTGACGCGGTGCTGTGCGACGTGCCCTGCTCGGGGCTGGGCTC
The DNA here is from genome assembly GCA_009777685.1 of Oscillospiraceae bacterium. Classification (GTDB taxonomy): domain Bacteria; phylum Bacillota; class Clostridia; order Oscillospirales; family UBA929; genus WRLJ01. The sequence goes on from WRLJ01000269.1 coordinate 377, forward strand.
GCTGGCCAACAAGCCCGATATCCGGTATAAGAAGCCGGAGAGCTTTGCGCGTCTGCCGCGGGTCCAGCGCGCGATTCTGGACAACGCGGCGCGGGCCGTCAAGCCCGGCGGGGTACTGGTCTACGCGACCTGCACGTTCCGGCGGGCCGAAAACGAGGAGGTCACGGCCGGATTTCTGGCGGATCACCCCGCCTTTGCCCGCGAGGGCTTTGACCTGCCGTTTCACGGAAGTCCGGAGGCTTTGCGCGCCGGCGGCGGCGAGATGACCCTGTGGCCCCATGTACACGGCACGGACGGATTTTACCTGTGCAGGATGAGAAGGATGAGCTGAATGTACGATCTGCTGTCCCAAACCCCGGAGGAGCTGGCCGGGCTGCTCGTTTCCCTGGGCGAGCCGTCCTATCGGGCCGCACAGGTGTTTTCCGCCCTGCACGGCGGGGCGAGGGACGCGGCGGACATGACCGCCCTGCCCCTCAAATTGCGGGAGAGGCTGGCCTTTCCCCGCCCGGAACCGCTCACGGAACAGCTCTCCGCCGACGGGACGCGAAAGCTGCTGTTCGGCTTGGAGGACGGGCAAACGGTGGAAAGCGTATTGCTGGAGTATGAGGGCTCGTCGTCCGAGAATCCCGAAACCACCGTCTGCATTTCCAGTCAGGTTGGATGCGGGCAGGGCTGCGCCTTCTGCGCGTCCGCTCTCGGCGGCAAGGCGCGCGACCTGACCGCCGGAGAGATGCTGGGGCAGGTGCTGTACTGCGGCGTTCCCGTCAGCCGCGTGGTGATGATGGGCATCGGCGAGCCGCTGGACAATTTTGAGAACACGGTGCGTTTTCTGCGTCTTCTCAGCCACCCCAAGGGACTGGGCATGAGCCTGCGACGGGTCACGGTTTCCACGTGCGGCCTTGTGCCGGGCATCTTGAAATTGGCGGATTTGGGGCTTCCCGTCACGCTGTCCGTATCCCTGCACGCGCCGGATGACGAGACCCGGAATATTTTGATGCCCGTCAATCGACGATATGGGTTGCAAGAATTGTTATTTTCGTGTAGAATGTATTTTATGAAAACCGGGCGGCGGGTCTCGCTGGAGTACGCGCTGATCCGCGGGGTCAATGACGCGCCCCGTCAGGCCGCGGCCCTGGCGGCGCTGCTGAAAGAGGACCGCCCGCATATCAACCTGATCCCCCTCAATCCGGTTGAGGGCAAACCGTACCGTTCCCCGCCGCGGGAGGACGCCGGCCGTTTCGCGGACGTCCTGCGGCAAAACGGCCTGAGCGTCACGGTACGCCGCCGGCTGGGCAACGATATCGACGCCGCTTGCGGCCAGCTGCGGCGGCGCGCCGCGACATAGAACGAGAGGCCTTCGCCCAAGGAGGTGACCTCCCCCATGCAAATTTGGAGCCATACCGACAAAGGCGTGTCCCGCAAGCAGAATCAGGATTACCTGCTGATCGAAACGCTTCGGGAGGACAGCTATGCTTTGTGCGCGGTTTGCGACGGCATGGGAGGCGCCCGCGCGGGCAATATCGCCAGTGAAACGGCCTGCCGCACGTTCATCGAGGAGACCCGGCTGTCCCTGAAGCCGTCCATGAGCGACCGGTCCATCCGGCAGGCGCTGGCCTCCGCCGTACAAATCGCCAACAAAAAAGTATTTGACCAGTCCCGTTCCAAGGCGGAGTATTATGGTATGGGGACCACCCTTGTCGGCGGGATTGTCATGCCGGCAAGAGCCGTGATCGTCAACGTCGGAGACAGCCGCGGATATCTGATTGACACCGACGGCATCCGCCGCGTCACGCGCGACCATTCGCTGGTGGAGGACCTCGTGGAGCGCGGCGACCTCAGTCTGGAGGAGGCCAAGCACCACCCCAAACGCAATCTGATCACCCGCGCGCTGGGAACGGAGATCCGTGTGGAAAGCGACCTGTTCTCGCTGAAACTGGAACCGGGGAACTTTGTGCTGCTGTGTTCGGACGGGCTGACCAACGTCGTCGAGGAGCAGGAGATTCTGTATGAGATTCTGCACGGCGGGGACGCGGAAGGCGGCTGCCGCCGCCTGGTCGACATGGCCAACCGGCGCGGCGGGCCCGACAATATCACGGTGGTGCTTATACGCATTTAGGAGAATAACGATCATGGACAAATACATCGGCAAGATGCTGGACAATCGATATGAAATCCTTGAAATCATCGGCGTGGGCGGAATGGCGGTGGTCTATAAGGCGCGCTGTCACCGCCTCAACCGCTTTGTGGCCGTGAAGGTCCTGAAGGAAGATTTTTCAAGCGACAGCGATTTCCGCCGCCGTTTCCACCATGAAAGCCAGGCCGTAGCGATGCTCAGTCACCCGAACATCGTCGCCGTGTACGACGTCTCGCGCTCCTCCGAGCTGGAGTATATCGTCATGGAGCTGATCGACGGCATCACGCTCAAGCAGTATATGCAGAAAAAAGGCGTGCTGAACTGGCGCGAGAGCCTGCACTTCATCATGCAGATCGTCAAGGCGCTCAGCCACGCGCACAACCGGGGCATCATCCACCGCGACATCAAGCCCCACAACATCATGATCCTGCGCGACGGCAGCGTGAAGGTCGCCGATTTCGGGATTGCCCGCTTTGCCAGCAAACAGAACACGCTGACACAGGAGGCGCTGGGCAGCGTGCATTACATCTCGCCAGAGCAGGCGCGCGGCAGTCACATTGACGCGCGCAGCGATTTGTATTCCGTCGGCGTGGTGCTGTACGAAATGCTGACG
>WRLJ01000270.1 GCA_009777685.1 Oscillospiraceae bacterium
ATGCCGAGGGCGTCGGATACCGCCGTGGACGTCGCCAGCGCCGGACATATCCCCAGCAGCAGCACGAACACGGGGTTCTGCCCGAATATACCGTTTTTCAGCAGAGAAACCGCGCGTTTCATTCCATCCCTCCCGTCACATAGTCGATCGTGTACCGGATCGCGTCGCGCACACCGCCCAGCACCGCCCCGGAGGTGACCGTCGCGCCGGAGAGCGCGTCCAGCCCGTTTTCCCCGTAGTTGAGCGGCAGGGAGCGTTCCGCGAACTGCGCCAGAAACTCCGGCTCCGTTTGCAGGCGCGCGCCGTAGCCGGGCGTTTCGGACATCGACAGCAGCGATACGCCGATCAGCTTAAAGTCCGGCGATATCCCCACGATCAGGCGGATGGGGCCGCCGTAGCCGTTCGGGGAGGCCAGCACGGCATAGCCGACCGTATGTCCGCCGAGCCGGGCCAGATAGATATTCTTATCGCCCGTAGGCAGAAATTCGTCGGCGCCGATCACCCGGCGCATCGCCTCGTCGCGGGCGGCCGTCTCGCGTTCCCCGATCCGCGCGCCGGTCAGCGCGTTGCCGGCGCTGAGCAGCAGGGCCGCCGCCGCCGTGATGACGAACAGCCGGAGCGCAAGGCCGCTCACCGTGTCGGTCTTGGTGTAGACGCGAAGGAATTTTACGGTCGCCGTCCACCAGGAGGGCGGGCCGGGCCGGTGCGGGGCGCGGAGCGGCTCGGCCTTGATCTTTTTGAAAAACGGGCGCTCCGGCTCCGGCGGCTCCGGCTTGAGCCATTGGCGGTTTTCTTCCTCAACGGCGGCGTCAAACGCCGCCGCCGCGTCCGCCTCCGAGGGTACGGCGGGGGCGGCAGGGGCGTCCGCTTCCCGCGGCGCGTCCGGCTTCTTCCGTTTGGAGGGTTTCCTGGCGGGCTTGGGCGGCGCGTCGTCCGGTTGGGGCGGCGCGTCCGGTTTGGGGGGCGCGCCGGTCTTCTTCGGCCTGGGGGCTTTTTTGACCGGAGCGGGCGGCGCATCCGGCTTTTCCGGCTTCAGGGCCTCTTTCCGGGGGCCGGGGGAGGCGTCTGTTTCCGGCGGTTCAGGACGTTCCGCCGCGCCGGAAAGCCCGCCGGACGGCTCCTCAAAATCTCTGCCGCTGCTCATGTTCTGCCGCCTCCTTTCCGCCGGAACAGGAACACCAGCGGCTTCTCGCCGAAGCGGCGGGCGCGGCCCGCCTTATCCAGCGCCCAAACCAGCGTGTTCATGATCAGGATGGCAAAGCAGACGCCCTCCGGCATCTTGCTGAAATCGCGCAAAAACACCGTCAGCAGGCCGCAGCCGATTCCGAACAAAATCTGCCCGCGCTTGGTCACGGGGCTGGTCGAGTAGTCCGTGGCCATAAAGATCGCGCCCAGCATCAGCCCGCCGGAAAGCAGGCTAAACAGCATATACTCCAGCGGCGCGACGCCCGGCGGCGCCAGCAGGAACGTCAGCGCGGCCACCGTGCCCAGAAACGACAGCGGAACGCGCGGCGTGATGACGCGCCGCACCAGCAGCCAGAGGCCGCCCACCAACAGCATCAGCGACGACACCTCGCCGAGACTGCCGGGGATCTCGCCGAACAGAAGGTTTTGCAGTGTGACGTCCTCCGGCAGCATTCCCTGTTTCAGCGCGGCCAGCGGCGTAGCCGCGCTGACCGCGTCGGGGTGGACCAGAAACGAGAAGTTGTCGTCCAGAAAGGTCGGCTCGGTAAAATTGGACACATAAGACGGGAAGGAGATCACCAGAAACGCGCGCGCGGACAAGGCCGGGTTCATAAAGTTTTTGCCCAGCCCCCCGTACAGCTGCTTGACGACCACGATGGCGAAAAACGCGCCGACGGCCGCGACCCAATAGGGCGCGGAAACCGGCAGTGTAAACGCCAGCAGCATCCCCGTCACCACGGCGGACAAATCGCGCGTCGTGTTGTTTTTTTTCATCAGGCGGCGGTACAGATATTCAAAGCCCACACAGCAGACCACCGAGATGGTGGTCAGATACAGGGCCCTGAGTTCAAAGTAATATGTACTCAGCGCCAGCGGGAACAGAAGCCCGATGCAGACGTCCAGCATGATCGAGCGCGTGGTTTCCTCGTCATGGATGTGCGGCGAGGAGGAGACGACCAGAGGCGAGTCCATGTCAGCGCCCCCCCTTTCCGGCGGCCCTTCCGGCGGCCAGTTTCTGCTTGCCCGTCCGGATGCTGTGGACCAAATGCAGCCGCCCCGGGCAGATATAGGAGCAGCAGCCGCACTCAAAGCAGTCGGTGATGTTGTATTTCTCCAGCATATCCAGGCGGTTTTTGCGTTCATAGATGTACAGATACACCGGCTCCAGATTGACCGGGCAAACCTGAACACATTTCCCGCAGCGGATGCAGGTCTGGTCACGGCCGGCCCCGGTCTCGCCGCGCGAGAACGCCAGCACGGCGTTGGTGGCCTTGATGACCGGCGCGCTGAGGTCAAACTGCGCGATGCCCATCATCGGGCCGCCCATCAGCACCTTTCCGGGCGTCTCGCGGAAGCCCCCCGTGGCGGCGAACACCGCCTCCAGGGGCGTCCCGACGCGGACGGAGAGGTTTTTGGCGTTGCTGACGGCGCTGCCGGACACCGTCACAATACGGCGAATCAGCGGCATACCGGTGGTCACGGCGCGGTGGACGGCGGCGGCGGTGTCGGCATTGAAGACAGCCGTGCCGACCGCCGCGGGCAGCGCGCCCGGCGGCACTTCCTTGTCCGCGATGCTCTGGATCAGCTGTTTTTCCGCGCCCTGCGGATAGCGGACGGGCAGACTGCGCACGCTGATGCCCACCTTGCGGCGCGGCAGGGTGCGGCGGATGCTCTCAATGGCGTCGCGCTTGTTGGCCTCGATGGCTACGGTTCCGCGCGCAACGCCGAAGATTTTCATCAGGATTTTCAGGCCGCCGACGACCTCCTCGGGCGACTCCAGCAGCAGACGGTGGTCGACGGTGATATACGGCTCGCACTCGCAGCCGTTGATGATGATATGACTGACCTTGCCCAGCCCCGAGCGGATTTTCGCGTGGGTGGGGAAGGTCGCGCCGCCCAGTCCCACAATGCCAGCGCCGTGGATGATGTTC
>WRLJ01000271.1 GCA_009777685.1 Oscillospiraceae bacterium
CGTATTATCCGCGAGAGGGGATGGGGGACTGCCAAGTCCCCCAGTGGGGGGTCCGGGGGAGACCTCCCCCGGGAATGCCTGAACACCACCCAAACCCACAGCCGCACGGGCAAACGGTGAAAGCCCTTCCCCCGAAGTTTGCGGAAACAAGCGGAAAAGCGAGCCGCCGGCGAATGGCCGGCGGCTGTGGCGTGGCGGATGGAGTGGGAATCGAACCCACGGATGCTGGAAAGCATCTCCAGTTTTCAAGACTGGCGCCTTCGACCGCTCGGCCATCCATCCAGGGGATAAACCGGAAACAGCGGCAGGCGCCGCTGCGTCTGCCGCTGAAGGGAGTAACGGGAAGGCCCGCCGGCGGCGGCGCTTATTCCAGAATGTTCAGGCCCAGCGTGAGGACGACATAGCCGATGGCGACCCATTTGGTCATTTTGGACAGGCGCGCGTCCCATGAACGGGCCTTGTTCTTGGACAGGAACGTCTCCGCCGCGCCCGCAATCGCGCCGGACAGGCCGGAGCGCTTGCCGGACTGCAACAGAATAACGGCAATCAGAAAAACCGACGCCATAAGCTGCAAAACCACAAACACGATCATCAGGGGGGACATAGATACCAACTCCAAATCGCAATGTTTCCCCGCTTTTCAGGGGCAACGGTCATTGTAACACACTCCGTCAGGGAATGTCAAGCCAACGCGCGAAAAGTTTTTGCGGCGGCGGATCACTGGCGCAGCACAATCCCCGTCTCCTTCTCCAGCTGACGCAGGAGCTTCTGGACGGCCCTGTCGACCTCCTCGTCGGTCAGGGTGCGGTCGGGGGCGCGGTAGGTCAGGGCGTAGGCCATCGACTTCTTCCCCGCGGGGACGCCGCCGCCCTGATAGACGTCAAAGAGCGCGCAGTCCGCCAGCAGCTTGCCGCCGTATTGCCGGATGGCTCCCAGCAGGGCCGCGTGGGTCAGCCCCTCGTCCGCCAGCAGCGCCAGGTCGCGCGTGACCGCCGGAAAACGCGGCAGCGGCGCGTATTTGGACTCCGGCGCGGCCTGCGCCAAAATCGCGTCCAGCCGCAGTTCACAGGCGAACACCGGCACGGACGCCCCCAGCGCGGCGGCGACCTTCGGATGCAGCTGCCCGAACACGCCGAGAGACGCGCCGCCCGCCGTCACCTCCGCACAGCGTCCGGGGTGAAACGCGAAGCGGGACGCCGCCGTGTACGAGACGCCGCCGACGCGAAAGCCCTCCAGCAGCGCCTCCGCGTGGCCCTTGAGCGTGAAAAAATCCATATCCCCGTAGCCGCCGAACAGAAGATTGTCGCGCTCCTCGGGCAGTCCGCCCTCTTCGCTGAGATGGTATGTCGCGGCGACCTCAAAGAGCCTCACCTCCGCGTTGCGCGCGGCCAAATTGCGCTGGAGCGAGCGCGCCAGCCCCGGCAGGGCCGTGGTGCGCATGACCGAGGTTTCCTCGCCCAAGGGGTTGAGGATTTTCAGCGACCGGCGCAGAGGGTGATCCTCCGGCATCCCGATCAAATCATAATCGCTCTGCCCGATAAAGGAATACGTCAGCATTTCGTCGTAGCCGAACGAGCGCAGCAGCGTCTTGGCCGCGGCCCGCGCTTTTTGGGCGGCTGTCAGCCTCCCGGTACTGCGGGAGACGGTCAGCGTCGACGGGATGCGGTCATAGCCGTACAGCCGCGCGACCTCCTCGGACAAGTCCTCCCAAATCCGCAGGTCGGCGCGCCATGAGGGGATTTCGGCCTCCAGATACTCGGAAGGCCCGGGGTCCCGCGGGTCCGGGTTGGACCGGACATGGACGAGGCATCCGGCGGCTTGCAGATATTTGACCTGCTCCGCGTCGGAAAGCTCCGCGCCCAGATGCGCGCGGATGCGCCGGGGCTCAAACGGGAGCCAGACCGGCTTGGGCGGCGCGGGGTACGCGTCCACCTCGCCGTCCAGCACCTCGCCGCAGGCCAGCAGCTCCACCAGCTCACAGGCGCGGTTGGCCGCTTCCAGCGTCATGGCGGCGTCCAGTCCCTTTTCAAAAAGGCCGGAGGCGTCGGTGCGCATGTTCAGCGCCTGGGCTGTCTTGCGGACGCTGGGCCCGTTGAAATTGGCCGACTCGAACAGGACGGTGCGGGTGTGTTCCGTGATCTCGCTGTTGGCGCCGCCCATCACGCCGGCCACGGCGACGGGGCGCGCGGAGTCCGCGATCACCAGCATGTCCGCCGTCAGCGTCCGGCTTTGCCCGTCCAGGGTTTCCAGGGTTTCGCCGGGGCGCGCGCGGCGCACAACGATCTCTCCGCCCCGCACGCAGGAAAAATCAAAGGCGTGCAGGGGCTGGCCGTACTCCAGCAGCACATAGTTGGTGATGTCCACGATGTTGTTGATGGGCCGCAGGCCCGAGGCGCGCAGCAGGCGTCTCAGCCAGCGCGGCGAGGGGCCGACCTTTACATTTTTGACCATCCGCGCGGTATAGCGCGCGCAGAGGGCGGGGTCCTCAATGCTGACGCGCACCTCGTCCTCAGCCGGGCCGTGTCCGGCCTTGACCTCCGGAATCGGGAAACAGGCCTCCATGCCGAGCGACGCGGCGGCCTCGCGGGCCAGGCCCCGCACGGAGAGGCAGTCGGGCCGGTTGTTGGTGATCTCGAAATCCAGCACGGCGTCCGAAAGGCCCAGGGCCTCCTGAATCGGCGCGCCGGTCACGAACGGAGCGTGGAAAACGGGGAACGGGGAGCTGCCCGGGTTTTCGTCCAGGTCACTGAGGATCAGGATGCCGTCCTCACAGGCGAGAGGCTCGTCGGCCAAGGTCAGGCCCAGCTCCTGATGAGAGCAGAGCATCCCTTCGCTGAGGACGCCGCGCAGTTTGCCGGCTTTGATGGTTTTGCCTCCGGGCAGGACCGAGCCGTTCAGCGCCACGGGGACGACGGCGCCGGCGGTGACGTTGGGCGCTCCGGTAACGATGGTCACAGGGGCTTCCTGCCCCGCGTCCACCGTGCAGACAAACAGCTTATCGGCGTCGGGGTGCTTTTCTATGCCGGTCACCCGGCCGGCGACGACATTTTCGATGTCCGCGCCCAGGTGTGCCACCGTTTCCGTCTTGGAGCCGGTCATGGTCATGCGCTCGGCCA
>WRLJ01000272.1 GCA_009777685.1 Oscillospiraceae bacterium
GCGCGCCGGGGGCGAGGGTAAATCGCATATCGACCGGCACGCGCCGCGCGGGCTGTTCGTACAGGGCGGCAAGACGGGGCAGGACGGCGGCGGCGGCGCGGGCGTCCTCCTCGGTGCGCGTGCCCCGCATATCCGCGTGCCGCCCCGTATAATAGCCCCGCGTAAAGCCCTGGCGCGAGAACACGGCGCGCAGGCTCTCCAGGTCCGGCTCCCGTCCCTCCAAGACCGCGCGGCAGGCGGCCACGGCGGCGGCGGTGTACTCCGGGCGCTTCATGCGGCCCTCGATTTTCACGGCCTGCACACCCATCCGCGCAAGCTCCGGCAAATCCCGCACCAGGCTCAGGTCCTTCAGGGAAAGCGCGTAAGGGATTTTGCCTTTACAGGGGCGGTTTGCCCCCGTTTCCGTGTTGTAGGAAAAATCCAAACGGCAGGGCTGGGCGCACAGGCCGCGGTTGCCGCTGCGCCCGCCGATCACCGACGAGAGCGTGCATTGCCCGGACACGCTGACGCACAGCGCGCCGTGGACGAACACCTCAACGCCGCAGGGCGAGCCGGCGGCGATGGCCTCCAGCGTCCCGCGGTCGCACTCCCGCGCGATCACCACGCGCTCAAAGCCCAAACCGGCGCAGAAGCGCGCGCCCTCCAGGGAGTGTACGGACATCTGCGTGGAGGCGTGGAGCGGCATGTCCGGCAGCGCCGCGCGGATATAGCGGGCCAGCCCCAAATCCTGTACAATCAGCGCGTCCGGCCCGATGTCCGCCATTTCCTCCAGGACGCGCCGCGCCGCGTCCAGCTCCGCGTCGCGGATCAGGATATTCAACGCAACATACACGCGCGCGCCGAAGCCGCGGCAGAAACGGACGGCCTCGCGCAGCTCGTCCGCGGAAAAGTTGACCGCGTTGCGCCGCGCGGAAAAATCCCGCAGCCCGGCGTATACCGCGTCCGCCCCGGCGTACACCGCGGCGCGCAGATGCTCCGGCCCGCCGCAGGGGGCCAGAATTTCTATGCTTGGGCGGGGTTCGGCTCGCATACACATCCCTCGTCCTGCCATGCGCCCGCGGCAAAGGGTGTCCGTCAGAACGCAAATCACTTGCGTCCGGTGCGCTTGACATGGTATAATAGCGCCTGCGGCGAAGAGCGCATGAGGACGCAATTCATTTGCGTCCGGTGCGCTTGACATGGTATAATCACAGAACAGACACCTAAATTCTATCACAGCGGCAAAATCCGCGCAACCGGGTTTGCCCGAAAGGGGCATTATTGATGGACAAGCCGCGCCGCGGCCTCTATATCGTATGTGTGCCGGCGCTGCTCCTGTGCGTCCTGCTTTCGTCATGCGCGCCCGAGGCCGTCTCCCTTAGCGGGGAGGAGCTGTGGGATCAGGTCATGGAGGAACAGCGGGCCATCCCGGCCCGGGTGCTGTCCATCGACCTGGACGAATGGAGCGAGGACGAGGGCAGCGAAATCCATACCATGCTGTTCACCGCCGAGATTACCCAGGGCCCGCTGAAAGGGACGCGCGTCCCCGGGCGGCTGGTGGAGTATACCCTCATGGGCTACCGCGCCGCTCCGCTCCGCGCGGGCAGCCGGGTGTACCTCCAGCCCGCGATGGATGAAAACGGCCCGCTGGGCGAATTCGCCGACTATGACCGCACTCTGAGCGTCGCGTTCGTTATCGCGCTGTTCGCCGTCGTGCTGTGCCTTGTCGGCGGCATGAAGGGCTTCCGCTCGCTGGTGGCGCTGATCGTCACCTGCCTGGGGCTGGCGTTTATCTTCATCCCGATGGTGCGCGGCGGCAGCAGTCCTATCGGCGCGGCGCTGCTGGTCTGCACGATTGTCACGGTTTTGTCGCTGTCCATCATCGGGGGCGTCGGCGTCAAGACCGTCGCCTCCATGCTGGGGATTTTGACCGGCGTGGCGACGGCCGGCATCCTGACGCTCATTATGCAGGCCGCGATGCGCCTGACGGGGCTTGTGGACAATGAAGCGATCCGTCTGGCGCAAATGCCGGGCATGGAGCAGCTCAACATGAACGGCCTGATGTTCGCGGCGATTCTGATCGGCGCGCTGGGCGCGGCGATGGACGTGGCGGTCTCGCTGGCCTCCGCGCTGGAGGAGCTTAACCGTAAGGGCGGCCTGTTCGGTCTGGAGCTGATGTGGTCCGGTATGAAAATCGGCCGCGACGTGATGGGCACGATGAGCAATACGCTTGTGCTGGCCTATGCGGGCGGTTCTCTGCATCTGGTGATGCTGCTGGCGGCGGACATGAGCCAGTTCGGATACATGATCAGCTGGGAACTGCTGGCCACCGAAATTCTGCGCGCCATGGCCGGCAGCATCGGCCTGGTTGTCATCGTCCCGGCCACCAGCCTGATATCCGCGCTGATGTACCGCAGGCCCGGTACATCGGAAAACCCGTTTTCCTAAAGACGATGAATGTCGCCGGCATCATCGCGGAATATAACCCGCTGCACGGCGGGCACGCGCACCACATTGCGCAAACCGTGCGTCTGCTGGGTCCGGATACCCATGTCGTCTCCGTGATGAGCGGCCACGCCGTCCAGCGCGGGGACGTGTCCGTCCTGACAAAATTCGCGCGGGCGGAAATGGCGGCGCGGGCCGGGGCGGACCTGGTGTTCGAACTGCCCGCCGCGTCGGCGCTGGCGGGGGCGGAGCGGTTCGCGCGGGCGGGGGTGTCCATCCTGCGGCGGCTGGGGATCATCACGCACCTCAGCTTCGGCGCGGAGTGCGCGGATGTGGAGCTTTTACGCAAAGCCGCCGCGCGCGTGCCGGAGACCTTCCCCAAGGACATCTCTCTGGCGCGGGCGTATCCGGCGTTCGCGCCGGAGTACGCGGCGCTGTTTACGCCGAACAATATCCTGGCGATGGAGTATCTGCGCGCGATGCGGGCGCAAGACTGCCGCTGGGAGCCGGTCGCCATGCCGCGCATAGGCGGCGGGCATGACGGCGGCGGCGTCTATTCCGCCTCCGCGGTGCGGCGGCGGCTGTTTCAGGGCGGGACGGCGGACGATTCGATGCCGGGGTACGCCCTGTCTCTGTATCAGCGGGAGGCCGCCCTGGGGGGCGCGCCGGTCCGCGCCAGCC
>WRLJ01000273.1 GCA_009777685.1 Oscillospiraceae bacterium
TGGAGCGGGCGTTGTACAACACCGTTTTGGCTGGGCTTGGGACAGACGGGACGAGTTACTTTTATGTCAACCCGATGGAGGTCTGGCCGGAAGCGAGCGAGAAAAACCCGGCCCGCGCCCATGTCAAGGCGCGGCGGCAGAAATGGCACGCCTGCGCCTGCTGCCCGCCGAACGCGGCGCGTCTGCTGGCGTCCCTGGGGAAATACCTGTATACCGCCGAAGATGACACGGTATACATCCATCTCTACGCCCAATCGGACATGACGGCGGAGCTGTCCGGCGGCCCGGTCGGCCTGTCCGTGCGGACGCAATACCCGCTGGACGGGGAGGTTTCGGTCACGGTCAAGACGGCCTCCGAAATGCCGGCAACCCTCTCGTTCCGTATCCCCGGTTGGTGCGAGGATGCGGCGTTTACGCTGAACGGCGACCCGGTTGAGCCTGTGATACAGGACGGCTACGCTTATATCACCCGTCCGTTTGCGGCGGGTGACACCGTCGGCATCCGCTTTGATATGCGCCCCCGTCTTGTGTACGCCAGCACAAACATCCGCGCCGGCGCGGGACGGGTCTGCGTACAGCGCGGGCCGCTGGTGTATTGCCTGGAGGAGCGCGACAATGGAGCCAACCTGCACGCCCTGCGGATAGACGGTGGGACCGATTTTACGGAAACCGCGGACACCATCGGCGGGATGCGCTGCGTTACCCTCACGGCGCGGGGGTACCGCGAGGAGGACGCGGACGGCCGGATGTATACGTTTGCCCCCAAGAAACGCGGGGAGCAAGATTTGACCTTTGTCCCATACCACCTGTGGGGCAACCGTGAGCCGGGCGAAATGCTTGTCTGGGTCAGGGACGCCTAAAGCGTCCCGTGCCGCAGGCGTCTTATCTAAAGGAGGCTTTTTTTCATGTCATTGATCCGGGTGATTCCCTGTCTGGATATCCGCGGCGGGCGGGTGGTCAAGGGCGTCCGCTTTGTGGATATCCTGGACGCCGGCGATCCGGTCGAGGCCGCGCTGGCCTACTGCGAGGGCGGGGCGGACGAGCTGGCGTTTCTGGACATCACGGCCAGCCAGGAGCGGCGTAGGACGATGGTGGACGCGGCCGCGCGCGTGGCGGCGCGGATTTCCGTTCCGCTGACGGTCGGCGGCGGCATCGCCGATGCGGAAACCGCGCGGGAGCTGCTGGACCGCGGCGTGGCGAAGGTGTCTGTCAGCAGCGCCGCCGTGCGCCGCCCGGAGCTGATCTCCGAGCTGGCCGCGCGGTTCGGCAGCCGGTGCGTCACCGTCGCCGTGGACGCCAAGCAAACAGAGAGCGGCTGGGAGGTCTACATCAACGGCGGGCGGGAACCGACGGGCCTGGACGCCGCCGAGTGGGCCGTGCGCGCCCAGGAGCTGGGCTGCGGGGAAATCCTGCTGACCAGCATAGACCGGGACGGTACGAAAAACGGCTACGACATCCCGCTGCTGCGGGCGGTGTCCGGGGCCGTGCGCGTGCCGGTGGTCGCCTCCGGCGGCGCGGGGCGTCCGGAGCATTTCGCCGAGGCCGTCACAGAGGGCGGCGCGGGCGCGGTGCTGGCGGCGTCTCTGTTCCACTACGGGGAGCTGACCATCGCGCAGGTCAAGGCGGACATGCGGGCGCGGGGCCTCGCGGTGCGGATGTGACGCTATGGGAACAAGTTCTGACAATCCACGCGGGAGGGGATAGATATGGAAAACTTCTGGCTGATGGGCGACAGCGGCGGCTTGCCCGGTCATATCACCGGCATTGCGATGTACGGGCCGGAGCATTTGCTCTGGCTGGCGGCGGGCGCGGCCCTGTGGGTCGCGATGGCTCTGGCCTATCGGCGGATGGGGCCGGAAAACCGGCGGCGCACGGCTCTGGCGCTTGCGTGGCTGATCTTTGCGCTGGAGGCGGTCCGGATGGCCCTGCAAGGAGGGCTGGGCGTGTTCACCCGCCATCTGATTCCGCTGCATCTCTGCGGGCTGGCGACCTACCTGACCCTGCTTCACGCGCTGCGCGGGGCCAAGTCTCCCGCCGGGGAGCCGCCCTCTCAAAAGAACGTGCTGCTGGGCGAGGTGCTGTACAGCCTGTGCTTGCCGGGCGCGGTCTGCGCGCTGATTTTTCCGGACTGGGTGGCGTTTCCCATTTTGAACGCGCAGAGTATGCAGTCGTTTTTGACCCATATTTTCCTGACGGCCTACCCCGTCATGCTGGTCGCCGGGGGCGACATCCGCCCCAGCGCCCGGCGGCTGCCCAAGTGTCTGCTGTTTATCGCGGCTCTGGCGGCGCCGATTTACATTTTGAACAAAATCATCGGCACCAATTTCTTTTTCCTCAACGAGCCGTCGCCCGGCTCGCCGCTGGAGCTGTTCGGGATGCTGGGCAACCCCGGCTACATCCTCGGCTATATCCCCATCGTGGGCGCGGCTTGGCTGCTGCTGTACGGGCCGCCGGCGATCTGGCGAAAGCTGCGGGACAGGAAGACCGCCCCTATGCGCTAATGTAAGGGGAAATATGTCTGTACGGCGCGATGCCCACATCGCGCCGTGGTTGCCCATTTTGCGCGCCCGGGGGAAACGGCGGACGCCATATATGGCGTCCCTACGATATGTGCGGCCAGGCAAACACGGTGCGTGGGGGAACGCGGACGAACGCAGTTCGTCCCTACGAGGTGTGCGGATGGGGCAAACGTGATACGTTAGGCAAACGCGGGCGACCGGGGACGGTCGCCCCTGCAAAGGTTTGTGCCCTAACATGACATCTGCGTAGGGACGCCATATATGGCGTCCGTGTTTGCCGCGCGCAACACGCCGTAGGGCGCGATGCCCACATCGCGCCGTGGTTTGCCCCATTTTGCGCGCCGGGGGAAACGGGCGGCGCACGTTTTGGAGGTCACGGGCGGCAGATTGCCGCCCCTACAGGAAAACGGGGGATCCGAGGATGTCTGTTTGTTAGGGCAGTTCCTTGTGGAGACGGCAAAGAAAATGCAAGGGTATGGCCGGGACGTGCGAACAAGACAAAAAGAGAGAAACCTAGAAGTCGAGGCCAGGACAGCCCGGACAAGCCCCTTACGGTGAAAGGCCGTGTCTTGCACAAACAAAAC
>WRLJ01000274.1 GCA_009777685.1 Oscillospiraceae bacterium
TATAGTCGCCCAGCGTCTCCGGCGCCCACGGGCCGATGAAGACCGCCCCGGCGTTGCGGATGGCGGGGAGCAGGGCGTGCGGGTCGCCCACCAGCAGTTCCAGATGCTCCGGCGCGAGGGCGTCGGAGCAGGCCGCGCACGCCGCCAAATCCGCGCAGATAAACGCCGCGCTGTAGGCGTCCAGCGACGCCGAGGCGATGTCGCGGCGGGGGAGGGCGGACAGCTGGATTTCCAGCTCGGCGTTGACGCGCCCCGGCAGGGCCGGGTCGTCCGTGACGAGGAAGCAGGCCGAATCGGGGTTATGCTCCGCTTGCCCCAGCAGGTCGGCGGCAATCAGGCGGGGGTCGGCCCCGCCGTCCGCGATGATGAGAATTTCCGACGGCCCGGCGATCATGTCGATGTCAATCACGCCGTACAGCAACCGCTTGGCCGCCGCCACGAACGCGTTGCCGGGGCCGACGATCTTATCGGCCGCCGGGACCGGCCCGGCGCCGTAGGCCAGCGCGGCGACGGCCTGCGCCCCGCCGACGGCGTACACGGCATCGACTCCCGCGATCCGCGCGGCGGCTAAGACCTCGTCGCGCAGATGCCGGGTGGGCGGCGTGACCATCACCAGCTCCTCCACCCCGGCGGCCTTGGCGGGCACGGCGTTCATCAGTACGGTGGAGGGATAGGCCGCCGTGCCGCCGGGGACGTACATCCCCACCCGCCGCAGAGGGCGCGCCAGAAGCCCGACTTTCGCGCCGTCCGGGCTTTGCCAGACGCCGCCCTTGGGAATCAGACGCTCCTGATAGTCGCGGATGTTCCGCGCCGCGTGCTCCAAATCGGCAATGACCGCGGAGCCGCACCGCTCATAGGCGGCCTGCAGCTCCGCGCGGGGGATCTCGCGGGGCTCGGCCCCGTCATATTGGAGAGACAGACGCCTCACCGCGTCCCAGCCGCCGCTTTTGACCTCGGCGCAGATGGCGCGGGCGGCGGCCTCTGTCCCGGCGTCCGCCGCGGCGCGGCGGTTTCGGATTTCCTCCAGACGGCGCGCCTCCTCCGGCGTGCCGCGCGTTACGACGGTGAGCATAGAACAGCCTCCCTGCAAAGGTCGATAAAGCGCGTCACGGGGCCGCGCTTGGTTTTGACGGCGGCGACATTGGCGATCAGCCGCGCGCTGATTTCGGCGACGGTCTCGATGGGGTGCAGGCCGTTCTCGCGCAGGGTGCCGCCCGTTTCGACCAGGTCCACGATGCCGTCCGCCAGCCCCAGAATGGGGGCCAGCTCCACCGAGCCCTCGATGTGGATGATGTCCACGTCCATGCCCCTGCGCTCAAAGAACTGCCGCGTGACAAGGGGGTATTTCGAGGCCACCGTCCGGTGGTGCATCCGCCCGAAGAAGTCCTCGCCCTCCCGGACGGCCAGCATAAAGCGGCACGCGCCGAAGCCGAGGTCCAGCACCTCATAAAAGCTCTGTCCCCGCTCCAAAATCGTATCCTTGCCGACGATGCCCAAATCGCACGCGCCGCGTTCAACGTAGGTAATCACGTCCGGGGCTTTGGCCAGCACGACCTCAAAGCCGGGCCCGCCGGGCAGGGAGACCGGCAAAATCAGACGCCGTCCCGGCTTCCGCAGGGCGGAGCAGTCCGCCCCCGCCGCCTCGAACATCGCAATGGAGCATTGCAAAAGCCGCCCCTTTGTCACCGCCGCGCGCAGGGGCGCGTCCGCGGGGACCGGGAGACCGTCTCCTAGGGGGTCTAGGGGGCGTGTGACGTCGTTCATGGGGATTCCTCCAGTTCCGCGATCGCGTCCAAATCCAGCACAAAGCCGATGGCCGGGGCGTGGATTCCGAAGCGTTCCATCAGCCGGTCATACCGCCCGCCGACGGCGACCGAGCGCGCCGCGCCGGGGGTATACACGCGGAAAATCAGGCCCGTGTAATAGTCCATGCGGCTGACCATCGAGCCGTCCAGCGTGATGCTTTCGTCCCGGAAGCGGACGCTCAGCGCGTTCAGACCGGCCAGCATCTCCCGCGCTTCGGGATGGTCGATCAGCGCCATCGCCTCGCCGCAGTCGCGGATGCCGGAGAGCATCGACAGCCGTTCCAGGGTATCCGCCTCGCGCCGGTTGGGGGCCAGCGCCAGAATATCGCGCATCCGGGCGAAATTGCGCCGCTCGAAGGCGGCCAGCAGCTCCGCGTCCCCGCCCGGCCCCAATCCCAGCGTGCCGGTCAGGGTGCGGATCAGCCCCGCGTGTCCGATTTCCACATGCAGTGTCGTAAGCCCCAGACCGTACAGGGTGTCCAGCAGCAGACGCAGGATTTCCGCGTCCGCGTCCGCGCTGCCGGTGTTTTCCGCGCTGCCGATGGTTTCAATGCCGGCCTGGCTGTATTTTTCCACGCGCCCCGCGGAGGACGGCCCTCCGTCCGACTGTACGCGGAAGACCGGCTGGGCGTAGCAGAGCTTCAGCGGCATCGGGTCGCCGCGCAGTTTTGTCGCCGCCACGCGGGCCGCCGGAATGGTCGAGTCGGGCCGCATCACGCACAGGCGGCCGGAGCGGTCCTCCAGCTTCAGCATGGCCTCCTGCGGCAGCGGCAGTCCGGCGTGGATGAACAGGTCGTAGTATTCCAGAACCGGAGTGGCAATCCGCGTATAACCGGAGGCGGTCAGCGCGTCCAGCACCTGCCGCTCCAGCGTATCGCGCCGCGCCGCCTCCGCGCCCAGCTCGTCGCGCAGGCCCGGCGGGATGCCGATCCAGCGGAGGTGTGTGTTCGGATGGTTCATACAGGCTCCTCCGTTGAGTGTAATGGGGGTCAAAACAAGTCCATCTGCGTGCTTTCCGGCAAGGCCCCGAACGCTCCGACATCCCGCAGGGCGTCGATGTGCGCTTTGTTGGCCTTGGTGCGGATTTGGATATCCTCCACCGACAGGAACGGCGACTTGTCGCGCTCCCGCGCAATGCTCAGGGCCGCCGTGTCACCCAGACCCGGCAGGGCCGTGAACGGGGGAATCAGCGCCTGCCCGCCGTCCTCCAGAAACTCGGACGCGCCGGATTCCGCCAGGCTAATCGGGCGGAAGGTAAAGCCGCGCAGATAAAACTCGTAGACGACCTCCA
>WRLJ01000275.1 GCA_009777685.1 Oscillospiraceae bacterium
GTTGGCCGGGGGGGCGCCGCTGCTGCTCAACGAGTACGATCCGAGCCTCTCGACCGAATTCTATGCCAAGGCCTCCGCCGACGGCCCCTATGTTCTGGTCGAAACCGTTTCCGCGGGCGAAAACCGGATCTGGGCCGGATATGACGAGATGGGGCAGTACCTCAAGGACGCCATTGTCGCCATTGAGGATAAGCGCTTCTGGGACCACCAGGGCGTGGACTGGAAACGCACCCTGTCCGCGTTTGCCAACATGTTCCTGTCCATGCGCAACAATTTCGGCGGCTCGACCATCACCCAGCAGCTCATCAAGAATATCACCGAAAAGGACGAGACGACCGTACAGCGCAAATTTGAGGAAATTTTCAGCGCGCTGGCGCTGGAGCGCATCCACACCAAGGAATACATTTTGGAAAATTACTTAAACGTCATTCCGCTGGGCAACCAGTGCAACGGCGTGAAGACCGCCGCGGAGCTGTACTTCGCCAAGGATCTGGACGAGCTGACCCTGCTGGAAAGCGCGTGTCTGGCCGGCATCACCAACAACCCCTATCTGTACGACCCGTTCCAGAACCCCCGCAACAACCGCCGCCGCACCGAGTACATTCTGTGGGAAATGTACGATCAGGACCTCGTCACCGAGGCCGAGTATACCCGCGCCATGTCTCAAAAGCTGAATTTCACCAGCCGCGAGAAGGTGCAGGAGTCCCGGGTCCGCTCGTGGTATGTCGACGAGACTATCCTTGAGCTTCAGAGAGACCTGATGGAGCGCAACGGCTGGAGCAGCCTGCAAATGGCCGTGCGGGAGGTGTACAGCGGCGGGCTGTCCGTGTACATGGCCCAGGACCTGTCGATCCAGCGGTACCTGGACGAGGTCTGGAAAGACGACGGGAACTGGCCCGCCGCCTCGGACGCGGAGCGGCCGGAGGGTTCAATGCTGATCATGGACCCGTACACGGGCGACATCGCGGCGATGATCGGCAGCCGCGCGGAGAAAACCGCCAACCTCCTCAGCAACATGGCGACCTCCACCGTCCGCCAGCCCGGGTCGGCCATCAAGCCCCTGTCCGTTTATGCCCCGGCCTTCGAGATGGGCTATCTGACGCCCAACGGAGCGATGCTGGACGCGCCCGTTGAGCTGGAGGGCGGCGGCTCGTACCCGCTGAACCTGCCGCGGGGATACGACGGGCGCGTGACCGTTCAGTACGCGATAGAGGTATCCAAGAACACGGTCGCCGTGCGCATCATGCGGGACATGCTCACGCCGCAGGTGTCGCGGCAGTTCATGATGCAGCGTTTCCATGTGACCTCGCTGGTGGATACGGTCACGGCGGCCGGGCTGATCGACGCCGAAAGCTCGATGGCCCTCGGCGGCCTGACCCACGGCATGAGCGTCAAGGAATTGGCCGCCGCCTACAGCGTCTTTCCGAGCGGGGGCACATACAGCAAGCCGCGGCTCTACACGGAGGTGCGCGACAAGAACGGGGAGCTGCTGATCGACAACCGCCCGCAGCGCTCCGTGTCCATCACGCCGCTTACGGCGCACTATATGAACGCGGCCTTACAGGGCGTCGTCACGTCCGGCACCGCCCGGGCCGCCAGACTGGGCAGTATGCCCACGGCGGGCAAAACGGGGACGACCAACGACAACTATGACCGCTGGTTTTGCGGCTATACGCCGTATTACGTCGGCGTGTGCTGGTATGGCTATAAAATGCCCCGCAATCTGGGCGACATCCAGCCCAATCCCGCGATGATCCTCTGGGTGCGGGTCATGGAACGCGTCCATGAGGGTTTGGAGGTGCGCGGCTTTGAGGTCCCGCCGGGGCTGGTGACGGCCCAGTACTGCCGCGACAGCGGGATGCTGCCGACGGACGCGTGCCGGCTGGACCCGCGTGAGGAGAGCCGGATTTTGACCGGCACATACGGCCCGCGCGACGCACCCCGGATTCCGTGTACGATGCACAGGGAGGTCTATGTCTGCGGCATCACCGGACGGCTGGCGATGCCGGACTGCCCGACGGCCACGCGCCGCTCCGCGGCGTTGCTCTATGACCCGGACCGCATCATGTACGCCCCCCGCATCGATATCGGCGACGAGGGCTACACCTACCGCCTGTACGGCGCCGACCCGTATATCATCGAAGACCCCGAAACGCAGTTCGCTCCGGAACAAAGGGACTCGCATTTCAACCATTTCTGCGGCTATCCGCACCCCTCCTCGCCCCCGCAGCCGCCGCCCGAACCGCCGCCCGGCGGGCCGGACGACGGCGGAGACACTCCGCCGGCCACTCCTGATTTGTCGTAAAAATACCGAGGGCCGCGGGAAACCGCGGCCCTCGGCGTATCGGCAAAGCTCACGCGATTCGCTCTCCTGTCCGCTCTCCCAGATATTCCTCCAGCGTCATATACCCGCCCTCGTGATAGCGCGCGGCGTGTTCTGGCCCGATATACCGCCAGTGCCACGGCTCGTAGATGTAGCCGGTGACCGGCGTCCAGCCGTCGGGGTAACGGAGGATGAAGCCGTACTCATGCGCGTGCCGGAGCAGCCAAGCGTACTGCGGCGTGTCCTCAAAGCGCAGGCGGCGCAGTCCGCCGGAGGGTGCCTGGTGCGTGATGTCGATGGCCAGCCCCGTCTGATGCTCGGAATGGCCCGCGCGCGCCGAATAGGTGTCGGCGACGGCGTATCCGTCGCGTCCGGCGTAGCGGGTGTAAATCCCGGCCTGCGTCTGGTAGCCGCGGTAGCCGGACACGATATGCAGTCCCAGCCCCAGGTCGGCCAGCATGGCCTCGGCCATGCGCTCATAGCCGTCGGCGGCGTCGGCGCGCAGTTTCTCCTTTGTGCCGGCCACCGCGCGCAGTTCTCTGGGGATATAGCTCCGGGGAAGCTGATGGTTTTTGTTGCACAGCGCAAGCGGGCCGTCCGGCTCCGCGATGGTCTGCACGTTGCTGTAAAATTCGTAGTCCGCGCCGGCGTTGACCAGCGCGACGGCCATGCGCGCCGCGGACCAGGCGTTTGCGGCCATATAGGCGCGGTAGCGGGTGTCGTTTTGCTCTATGTAATGCGGCTGGAGCGTCAGATCGTCGTC
>WRLJ01000276.1 GCA_009777685.1 Oscillospiraceae bacterium
GTCCAGGCCCAGGGCTTCCCAGGCCTTGAAGTGTTCAGAAATGGAGATCGTGCCCTCGGTCCGCAAGTCGGTGCGGACGGCGAAATACTGCTCGAAGGTTTGCGTGCCCTGAATCGACGGCTGATTGACGCGGGTGTCCACATACACCTCGTACATACTGCCGTCCATGCTGTAGTCGCCCTGATAGCCCTTTCCGCCGGGCGGCTTGTAGCTGCCGTGGTTTTCAATGATGTAAAACTCGATCATCGGGTCCTCGGTCCAGCCGTAGACGCACAGGTAGCTCACATCGCCCCTCGTGATATTGTGCAGCGCGCCGTAGTCCATGACGACCTCGCCGTATTCGGCGTAGGTCTGCGTACTGCCCAGTTTTTTGCCTGTGCGGAAAAGGATGTTAAAGGCGTCCCAGCTGCACTCAAAGGTGCCGCCGCCGGTCAGCATCATACTGCCCTGATCCGGGCGCTGGCTCCAGAACTCAAAGTCAAAGCCGTCGTATTCGCCTCTTTTGTTGTTGGTCAGCGGGTCCGTTTCGGGGTCCCACTCCTGGTACGGCTCTTCGGGCTCAGACATGGAAAAGGAGAAGTCGTCGATATAAAACTCGGTGGCGGTCGAGCCGCTTTCCACATAGACGGTGATGAAATCCGCGCCGCCGTAGGTGTACTGCCCCGTCAGCTCCGTCCACCCGCCCGCCTTGGAAACGGATTTCGACTGCAAATTGATATACTCCGCGGCGGCGCCCTCCCCGATTTGGGTGGACAGCGTGAGCGGCGCGCTGTCGGGCGACTTGACCAAAACCCAGACGGATATCTCGCAGGACGAGCCCGGGACGATGAGGGGCGCCACGTTGAAGGCGGGGCCGTTCCAGGACTGCCTGCGGTCGGTGATCAGAAGCGAGTATTGGCCGCTGTGCGCCTCTTCCGTCACAACCGTCAGGACTCCGGTTCCGGCCGCCTTTTCCTCGGCCGTGCCGCGAACGTCAAAGCCCATGAGCGTACCGTCCTCAAAGCCGATCAGCAGGGTCTCCCCCTCGGCCCGCGAGACCGGCGGCAGCCAGGAAAGCAGTAAAAACAGCGCCGCCGAAACGACGGCCGCCCTCCGGACATTGAATTTGAACCGTTTTAACATGACAATGTCTCCTCCTGTTCTGATGTTCCGGGGCGGGCACACGGGATACGGCCCCTCCCCCGGGCTCCGGCGCGCGTCTTGATTCTTTTCCGCGTCAATACAACCGCGGCCCGCCCCGGCCGGCAAGACGGACATATTACTATTTATGGTCCAGACGCGGAGTTTTGTCAAGCCTTTCGCCGTGATTCGGAAAAAATGTTTTTTCCGGCGGCCCGGCCCGGGGATCATTTCCGCCGCGGGCGGGCCCGGGAAGAGTGGCGGAAAATAACAGTTGCAAAGGATTCCGCTTTGCGGTATAATCGTAGACAAGGAAGGAGCCGCCGCCGGTGACGGACACGCAGGCTTCTTTTTTCCTGACCTTTCAGGGGGGACGGTTATGAACTCGCATCCCCGGCTTTCCCGGCCGTACATATTCCGCCGCCGGCTGACCGCAAGCGCCGTGCTGACCGCCGCCGCGCTGGCGCTGGCCGCGCTGTCGTACCTGCCGGACGGCCTGTTTTTCCGCGTGTATACGCCCTGGTCGAAGGCCGTCAGCGGGGGTTTGGGCTTTCTGGTCAGCTTCGCGCCGTTTTCGGTCGCGGAGTTTATGCTGTACGGGCTGATCCTGTGGCTGATATACGGGCTGGTCCGTTCGGCCATCCGCGCGGCGCGCAGCACGGAGGGCGGGCGGCACCTGCTGGACTGGGGCGTGACGCTGCTGACGGTGCTGTGCGCGGCGCTGTTCTGGTTTACCGCCGCGTGGGGACTGCAATACCGCGCGCCGCCGCTGGAGGAGCGGCTGGGGCTGGAGGTCGGGCACTACACGGAGGAGCAGCTGGCCGATACGGCGCGCTTTTTGCTGGAGCAAGCCAACGCCGCCGCGCCGCTGGTCCGCCGCGGAGAGTCCGGCGCGATGGAGGCGGGCTTCGCGGAGCTGGCTCGCATGACCGTGGCGGCGGTGGAAAAGCTGGGCCGCGAGGACCCCGTATTCGCCGGAGGTCTGGTCACGCGCCCGAAACGGGTGACCGGCGCGGTCTGGATGGACTATCTGTATATCGCGGGCATTTACTCCCCCTTCACGGGCGAGAGCAATGTCAATCCGAACATGGCCGCCGCGTTCCTGCCGGAGACCATGGCGCATGAAATGGCGCACCGGCTGGGCTTCGCGCCGGAGAACGACGCCGGATTCGTGGCGTTTCTGGCCTGCATCGGCGCCGACGATCCGGAGCTGCGGTATTCCGCCGCGCTGGCCGCGTTCCACCAATGCGCCGGCCAAATCGAGGACCCGGCCCTGCGCGCCGGGCTGTGGGCGGAGCTGACGCCCTATTACCGGCTTGAGGTCGAACGGCAGGCGGAGACCAAGGAGTACATCGTCCCCGCCATCGCGGAGATCACCGGGCCGATCGGCAGCGCCGCCAATGACAGTTATCTCAAGGCGCTCGGGCAGGAAGACGGCGTGCGCAGCTACGGCCGGGTCGTGGACCTGCTGATCGCGTGGCGTTTGGCTTCCGCGCCGGATTGAGGGCCGGTTTGGAGCGAACGCGCGGTTGATGGCGTATTTCCGTAAAAAAGGCTTTACAGATGAATCAAATCAAGGTATAATCATTTCGTCGCCGAATACACAGGGAGAAGGAGCGGAGGCTTATATGGGTAACGATCCTATGCTGGAAATGTATGTGTTTGAAAGCGTGCAGCTGACCGAGCAGCTGGAGGAGATTCTCATCCAGGGCGAAAATCTGGCCAGCTTCACCGGCGAACACATCAACGAAATTTTCCGCATCATGCACACCCTGAAAGGTTCCGCGGCCATGATGGAGTATGACGCGATTGCCGGTCTGGGTCACTCGCTGGAGGATATGTTCTTCTATATCCGCGAGCATGACGACGCTGTGCCCGACTGGGCGGCCATCGCCGATATCTGTCTGGACGCCTGTGACTTTTTCAAGGGCGAGGTCGCCAAAATACAAA
>WRLJ01000277.1 GCA_009777685.1 Oscillospiraceae bacterium
GGCTCAGGCGCGCCGCCTCGTCGAACAGCCCGCGGCCCCGCCCGATGTACAGGCCGTCCAGCCGCGTCTTCCCCGCCGCCTGCGTCGTGACGGTCAGCACATACAGCACCGGCAGATGCGCGATAAACCGCTCCTCCGCGTAGTCAAACAGGCGGCGCACGGGCGTGTCCGCGCGGCCCAGCGTGCGCTCGACCCCATACAGCGCCCCCAGTATATGGGAGCTGTTGATCATGCGGCTGCCGCCGCAGCCAACGAAGATGTTCTTGGAGTAATTGGCCATGCCCACAACCTCATGGGGCACGACCTGGCCCACGGAAATGATCAGATCATAGGACGGGTCCGTCAGCAGGCGGTTGACCTCGACGGCGACCGGCTCATCCATCAGACCCTCCGAAATCTCCGCGACGAAGGCCGGCGGGACTTCTCCCAGCCGCACCACATCCTCCCGCCAGTCGTGGACGATCAGGGACTCGCAGGGGACGCCCAAAAACGTCTCGCACTCGCGGCGGCTCATGGCCTCGTGGGTCCCCAGCGCGGGCAGGACGTCGACGCGGCAATCCGCGGCGGTCAGCATGTCATAGTAGAGCTTTGTGATCTGCCCCGCGCGGGAATGCAGGCGCGTGGCGTCGGGCGGGATCAGCAAAACCTTTCTCAGGGAGCGGCCCTCAAGGGACGCCCGCAGGGCATGAGCCAATTCGCCGTCGGTGATCCCCGCCTCTCCGGCCGCCTGAATGATCCTGTTTTCCATTTTCCCGTCTCTTCCTTTCGTTTACACGCTGTAGGCGCTCGCGGAGGTCTCCCCGCCGCGTCCGGTCCAGTTGGTGTGATGGAACTCGCCGCGCGGCCTGTCCGTGCGCTCGTAGGTGTGGGCGCCGAAATAGTCGCGCTGGGCCTGGAGAAGGTTAGCCGGCAACCGCTCACAGCGATAGCCGTCAAAATAACTCAGCGCCGCGGTGAACGCCGGAGCCGGAACGCCGCAGGTGACCGCCGCCGCGCAGACGCGCCGCCAGGCGTCCTGCGATGCTTCAATCGTCTCCCGGAAGAACGGGGCCAGTAGCAGGTTGGGCAGTGCCGGGTCGGCGTCGAACGCCTCCTTGATGCGCCCCAGAAACACGGAGCGGATGATACAGCCGCCGCGCCAGAGCATGGCGATGCCGCCGTAGTCCAAGTCCCATCCATACGTCGCCGCCGCGCTGCGCATCAGCGCGTAGCCTTGGGCGTAGGAGACAATCTTCGAGGCGTACAGCGCCTGCCGGATATCGTCGATGAACGCATCCCTGTCACCCGTAAAGCGCGCGGCGGGAGGCGCTATGGCTTTCGAGGCGGTTACGCGCTCGTCCTTCAGGGCCGACAGGCAGCGCGCGAACACGGCCTCGCCGATCAGCGTCAGCGGCACGCCCTCGTCCAGCGCGGCGGAGACCGTCCATTTTCCGGTCCCCTTCTGCCCCGCCGCGTCGAGGATTTTATCGACCATCGGCGTTCCGTCCGTGTCGTTGACGGCCAGAATATCGCGTGTGATTTCGATGAGGTAGCTGTCCAGCTCCCCCTCGTTCCATTCGGCGAACACCTTGTGCATTTCGGCGGGCGTCAGCCCCGGCAAGTCCCGCATCAGGTGATACGCCTCGCAGATCAGCTGCATGTCGCCGTATTCGATGCCGTTGTGGACCATCTTCACGAAATGGCCCGCTCCGCCGGCGCCGACCCAGTCGCAGCAGGGCGTCCCGCCGTCAACCTGGGCCGCGATCGCCTGAAAGACGGGCTTGACCGGCTCCCAGGCCGCTCGGGAACCGCCGGGCATGATGCTCGGGCCGAGCAGGGCGCCCTCCTCTCCGCCGGAGACGCCGGTGCCGATGTAGAGGAGACCTTTGCTCTCCACGTATTCCGTCCGGCGAATGGTATCCGGAAAATGGGAGTTGCCGCCGTCGATGATGATGTCGCCCGGCTCCAGATGCGGGAGCAGAAGCTCGATAAAATCGTCCACGGGCTGGCCCGCCTTGACCATCAGCATGACCTTGCGGGGCGTTTCCAGAACGCTGACCAGCTCTTGTACGGTATACGCGCCGATGATGTTCCTGCCCGCGGCGCGGCCTGTGATAAAATTCGTGACCTTGTCCGTGCTGCGGTTGAACACGGCGACGGTAAAGCCCTTCGACTCCATGTTCATCACCAGATTCTCGCCCATCACGGCCAGGCCGACCAGCCCGATATCCGCTTTTTTCTTCATTCTGGACCCTCCTTATCTCTGCACTCTGGCATTGCCCTCATAAACGCTCCAAACCTGCGCCTCGTCGGCGGGGATCGCGTAATCCGTCAGCATCGTGGTCGCCAGCGCGCCGCAAGCCCAGCCGAACCGGTTACAGCGGGGCGCGTCCCAGCCCTTCATCAGGCCGTACAGCATACCGCCCACAAACCCGTCGCCACCGCCGATGCGGTCCAGAACGTGGATTTCGCGCGGCTCGATGACATCCCATGTATCTCCGGCCAGCAGGATGGAGCCCCAAAGATGCACGTTGGCGCTCCGCACCTCGCGCAGGGTCGTCCCAAACACCTTGACGTCCGGGCAGGCGTCCCTCACGCGGGCAATCATGCCCCGGAAGCTGTCGATCTTCGCGCCGATGCCGCGCCCCCCGTGCTCGGGGCCTTCGATCCCCAGCGCAAGCTGGAAGTCCTCCTCGTTGCCCGCCAGAACGTCCGCGCAGGCGGCAATCCGCGTGAAGATGTCCCGCAGTTCGCCCTCCCGGCCCTTCCAGAACGAGGCGCGGTGATTGATATCAAAGCTGATCCGCGTACCGTGCCGCTTGGCGGCTTCCGCCAGCGCCAGGCAGAACTCTCCCGTCTCCGGCGAGAGCGCGGCCAGCAGACCGGACAGATGCAGTATGCCCACGCCCTCCGCGCCGAACAGGCGCTCCAGATCAAAATCCTTGACGTTCAGCGTACGCCCGACCTCTCCCGCGCGGTCATTGTAGACCCGCGGCCCGCGCACGCCCATGCCCGCGTCGGCGATGTTGATCTGGTGGCGGTAGCCCCACCGC
>WRLJ01000278.1 GCA_009777685.1 Oscillospiraceae bacterium
GGCCGGCCATGAAGCTGCTGATTACCGGCGCTGACGGCCAGCTCGGGCGCGAGCTGGCACGGCTCGCGGACACCGCGGACATCCTCCTCACCGACGCGGCGGAGCTGGACATCACGGACAGACAGGCCGTTGAGGCCTTTGTGGGCGGCGCGCGCCCGGACGTCATCCTCAACTGCGCCGCCATGACCGACGTGGACGCCTGCGAGACGAAGCCGGAGGACGCGCTCCGCGTCAACGCCCTCGGCCCGCGCAACCTCGCGATGGCGGCGGAGGGAGCGGACGCCTCCCTGGTCCATATCTCCACCGACTATGTCTTTTCCGGCGAGGGCCGCGCGCCCCTGCGCGAGTGGGACCTGCCGGATCCCAAAACCGTGTACGGCAAGTCAAAGCTCCTGGGAGAGCAGTATGTGTCCCGCTTCTGCCAAAGACATTTCATCGTCCGCACCTCGTGGCTTTACGGGCCGGACGGGCACAATTTCGTCAAGACGATTCTCCGGCACGCCCGGGAAAAGGGCGCGCTGAAGGTCGTGGACGACCAGCGGGGCTGCCCCACCTATACGGCGGACCTCGCGCGCTGTCTGCTGAGGCTGGCCGGCACGCGGGAATACGGCCTGTACCACTGCGCGGGCGGCGGCGAATGCACTTGGTATGAATTTGCCTGTGAAATCGTCCGGCTGTCCGGCATCCCCTGCGAGGTCAGCCCCTGCGCGACGGCGGAATTTCCCCGCCCCGCGCCCCGCCCGGCCTATTCCGTGCTGGACAACGCCATGCTGCGCGGTACGGGCGGAGACCCCATGCGCCCCTGGCGGGAGGCGCTGGCGGACTTTATGGAAACCTATGGAGGTGCGCTGTGAAATATCTTGTCACGGGCGGGGCCGGGTTTATCGGCTCGAACTTCATTTTGGGTATGCTCAGGAAATACCCCGGCCTGCACATCGTCAATCTGGACGCGCTGACCTATGCCGGGAATCTGGATAACCTCAAATCCATTGAGGGCGACCCGCGCCATACCTTTATCCACGGCGATATCCGAGACAAACAGCGGCTCGCCTCCCTGTTCTCCGGGCATCGCTTTGACGCGGTGGTGCATTTCGCCGCCGAGAGCCATGTGGATAACTCCATCGAGACCCCCGATGTGTTCATGGAGACGAATGTCAACGGCACGGTCAACCTGCTCAACGCCGCCCGCGCGGCGTGGAGCACGGGCGACGACCTGTACCGGGAGGGCGTAAAGTTCTTGCAGGTCAGCACCGACGAGGTCTACGGCTCGCTGGGGCCGGAGGGGCTGTTCAGCGAGACCGCGCCGCTGGACCCGCACTCGCCCTATTCCGCCTCGAAGGCCGCCGCCGATCTGTTCGTCAAGGCATACGCCGACACCTACAAGCTGCCGGTGAACATCACGCGCTGCTCCAACAACTACGGCCCGTACCAAAACCCCGAAAAGCTGATCCCGCTGATGATCCATAACGCCCTCAACGGCATTCCGCTGCCGGTCTACGGGGACGGGATGCAGGTGCGCGACTGGCTGTATGTGGAGGACCACTGCGCCGCCATCGACTGTGTTCTGCAAAAGGGGATTCCCGGCGAGGTTTACAACATCGGCGGGAACACCGAGCGGTTCAATCTGGATATCGTCAGGCTGATCCTCCGGTATCTGCAAAAGGACGAGAGCCTGATCCGGCACGTGACCGACCGCAAGGGGCATGACCGGCGGTATGCCATTGACGCGGGCAAAATCCGGAGCGGGCTGGGCTGGCGGCCGGAAACCTCGTTTGAGACGGGCATCGTCAAAACCATCGAATGGTATATCGCCAACCGGGCCTGGACGGAGGGGTGCGGGCATGGGTAAATTCCGCTTTCTCCCGGCCCCGGTCGAGGGCGTGGTGGTCGTTGAGCCTACGGTCTTCGGCGACAGCCGGGGATATTTTATGGAGACCTACAACCAAAACGAGTTTGCCCAAGCCGGAATCACCGCCGGCTTTGTGCAGGATAACCAGTCCAGGTCCGCCCGGGGCGTCCTGCGGGGACTGCACCTTCAGAAAACCCGCCCGCAGGCCAAGCTGGTGCGGTGTCTGGAGGGCGAGGTATTCGATGTCTGCGCGGACCTCCGCCCCGGCAGCCCGACCTACGGGCGCTGGTACGGGCTGATGTTGTCCGGGGAGAACCGCAGGCAGCTCTTCATTCCCCGGGGATTGGCGCATGGCTTTCTGGTGCTTTCGGAAACGGCGGTGTTTGCGTATAAGTGCGATGAGTTTTACTGTCCGGAGGACGAGGCGGGGCTGCTTTGGAATGACCCCGGGATCGGCATCGAGTGGCCGCTGGACGGCATCGGGCCGCCGGCGCTGTCGGAAAGAGACCGGCGGTGGCCGAAGTGGGAGGATGCCGGCCGGGAAGGCCATTCCCCCCCGCCGGTATAGGCGGGATATCCGCATCAGGAGGTAGCGCGTTTTATGAAAATTGGGCTTATCGGTCTGAACCAGACCGGAAAAACCACGGTGTTTGATCTGCTCACGGGCCGGGAAAATACGGCGGCTTCCGGGAAAACGGCCCTCCATACAGGCGTCGGCCTTGTGCCGGACGAGCGGATTGCCTGTCTGTCCGCTCTCTACCGGCCTCAAAAGACCACCTATGCTCAAATCGAGTTTACCGACGTGGCCGGCTTTTCCGCCGGGGACGGCCGGAAATCAGCGGCCGCCAGATTTTTAAGCGAGGTGCGGCATTGCGACGCGCTGGTACACATTCTGCGCGCCTTTGAGTCCGAAACCCTGCCTCCGGAGCGGGGCCGGATTGATCCGGCCGCGGACCTTGACGCGCTGGAGACGGAACTGCTTCTGGCCGATCTGGTCATGCTGGAACGGCGGATAGAGCGCGTCAAATCCGGGAAAAAAATCGCCAAAGAGCAGGCGGAGGAGCTGGCTAGGCTGGAGCGCTGCTTTGCCTGCCTTGAGGGTGGCGGCTCCGTCCTGGACCTGGGGCTACCGGAAAGCGAT
>WRLJ01000279.1 GCA_009777685.1 Oscillospiraceae bacterium
TGTGGCCCGTGTAAGTGATTTTTCTCTTCCCCGCCCCCCCGGTGTTGATTTTTGGCGGGTTTTTCGGCAAAAACCCGCCCCCCCCCCCCGCCCA
Source organism: Oscillospiraceae bacterium (assembly GCA_009777685.1). Lineage (GTDB taxonomy): Bacteria > Bacillota > Clostridia > Oscillospirales > UBA929 > WRLJ01. The sequence continues at coordinate 95 of WRLJ01000279.1, forward strand.
AAAAAAAATAAAACCCTTGCATTTCACGTAAAAACCTGCTATACTGCTTTTGCCGTATTTTCGGGCGAGGAGGTGCAAGCAGGCTATGGCTAAGTGCAGTGTTTGTCAGAAGGGGGTTACCTTCGGCATTGCCCTGTCGCACTCGCATCGGCGCTCCAACCGTTCGTGGAAGCCCAATGTCAAGCGCGTCAAGGCTTTGGTGGACGGTTCTCCGTGCCATGTTTACGCGTGTACCCGCTGTCTGCGCAGCGGAAAAGTAACCAGAGCGGTGTAAGGGCCGAGCGCGACGACTGAGGACGCCTGATTCCGGCGTCCTTTTGCCGTATTTGTAAGAAAATCTTAAGAATTTTCACCGCTGTTTTGTAAGAATTGCCTGCTATACTCTTTGCCAAGGGGGAGGGCAAGCCCATGACCATCCTGATCTGTGACAACGACCGCGACATCGCGGCGGCCATCGCCATCTACATGCAGCATGAGGGGTATACGGCCCTGCTGGCCCACGACGGGAAGCAGGCCCTGGATATCCTGGACAGTCACGAGGTGCATCTCGTGATTATGGATGTGATGATGCCGGTAATGGACGGCGTTCGCGCGACGCTGGAAATCCGGAAGACGCGCAACATCCCCGTACTCATGCTCTCCGCGAAAAGCGAGGACACCGACAAGATTCTCGGTCTCGGCATGGGCGCGGATGATTATGTGACAAAGCCCTTCAATCCACTGGAGTTGATCGCGAGAGTCAAAAGCCTGCTCCGGCGCTATGTCCAGCTGGGCGGACAGGAGACGGCCCCGAACCGCTATACCGTCGGGGGGCTGGTCCTGGACGACGAGCGCAAAACCGTCACGCTGGACGGTGAGGACGTGCACCTGACGCCGCTGGAATACAAGGTCCTGCGGCTGCTGATCCGAAACCCCGGGCGCGTGTTCTCCATCGGCGATATCTATGAGCACGTCTGGGGCGAGGACGCGCTGGGCGGCGGCGGCACGGTCACCGTGCATATCCGCCGCATCCGCGAGAAGGTCGAGATCAATCCCAAGGAGCCCAAATACATTAAGGTGGTGTGGGGAATTGGATACAAAATGGAAAAGCATTGACCGGCGCGCCGGTCTGAAGGCCGTATGCCTTCTCCTGGCGCTGGCGCTGACCGCGGCGGCGGCCTGCACAGGGCTGTACGCCCTGCTGTGGGGCCTCGCGTTCTATGAGCAGCACCGAGGCCAGCTGGGCTGGCCGTATGAAAACCCGGAGGAGTTTCTCCAGCGGGAGCTGGCGTCGTCGTCGCATCTGGCGTCCATCCTGGCCCGTTACGGCGGGGAGGAGAATATCCTGGCGGGGGACGGCCTCTATTGGGAGGAATCCACCGCGGGACGCATGGTGACGCGCACCGCGTATATCCTGTATTCCCATTTGGACGACGGCCTGGAGTGGGAGGACGACCTGGAGTATGCCGTCGTGTACGAGGAAGAATACGTTGTGGACGGGCGGGTAAACCAGTATTCCCTGGAGCGGCGCAAGACGCGGGAGATGCGGGACGCCGCGCATAAGCTGCGCCAGAGGCATCCTGTGTTTTATGCCGGATTGCCGGAGGAGGAGCAGGAAGCCTTTATGAACGGCGCGTATTTGTATTGGGCGGAGGACCACTCCCGTTTTGAGGAGACCACCGCTTACGAGTACACCCTCCGGGCCCTCTACCCGGCGGGGGAGGTTCATGCGTGGGTCTACTCCGATACGCCGCTGGAGCCGGACAATCCGCGGTTCATCGCCGAGGAGCAGGCGCTCATCTCCCGCCAGCTGGCCGATTTCCGCTATGCCTCCGAATGGATGGAGGGGCACGGCGCGGTCTGGTATATCTCGGTACGGGAGAGAGCCGGAGACGTGCAGGAGTACGGCGACGCGCGCCTGCGCTCCTACGAGGCGGCGCGGGAGGCGTTTGCGACGTACATGGTATCGAACAACGGCGAGGTGAACGGCGTCATAGAACACGGCGAGGTCTTCCGGCAGAGCTACCCGGAGCCGGACTGGGGCGTCGGGCGCTGGGCCACCGTCCGCGCCGCCTTCTCCTCGGGGTATGTAACGCCCCTGATGGCGGGCCGGGAGGCCGCCGCCGCGCAGATTCGTGAGCTTCAGGGGCGCGTCGTCGCGACCGCCGCGCCGGCCCTTCTGATGCTGCTGGGCGCGCTGACGCTGGCCGTCGCCGCGGGGCTGCGTACCGCGCGCCGGATCGGGCCGGACGGCGAGGCCCTGTTCCTTGCGCCGCGCAAGGTGTGGCTGGACGCATGGCTGGCGGCGATGGGCCTCGGCGGCCTTTTGCTGGTCCTGGCCGTTGACGGCACGAGTAACGGTTGGTGGGAAAGCGTCTGGCGGTTCTTCACCGGCGGCGATTTCCTTTGGGCGCTATATGGCCTGACCGCGCTGGCGGCGGTACTGGCGGCCCTGCCGGTCTTCCTGTGGATATCCGCGCTGGTCCGGCGCGTCAAGGCCGGGGACTGGTGGCGGCACAGCCTGATCTGGAGCGTGCTGGCGCTGGCCGGACGCGCCCTGCGGTGGCTCTGGCGGGGCGTAAAGGCGCTGTGCGGCGCACTGCCGCTGGCCTTGCAGGCGGCGGGGCTTCTGGCGGCGCTGGCGGCGGAAATCATGATTGTGGCCGCGTGCTTCGCCGGCCGCGCGGAGGGAGCCGGCGTGGTGCTGTTCCTGCTGTTTGTCCTCGCCGACGCCGCGTTTCTGGCCATGCTGGTCATCCAGCTCCGCGCGGTGGAGAAGGGCGCGGCGGCGGCGGCGCGGGGAGAGGAGGCCGGCCTGCCCGCCATGTTCAGCGTGTTCGGGCGCATCGGGCGCTCCCTGGGCGACCTGTCCGACGGCATCAACACCGCTGTGGCGGAGCGGCTGA
>WRLJ01000280.1 GCA_009777685.1 Oscillospiraceae bacterium
CAACGTGGATGTGATCGGAATCGTCTACACCCACAATGTTTGCAAGACTACGGATAAAAGCTACAGACGCTTCTGCCACATCGTCGGTATCCTCTTGATTCCGCGCAAAACGGAAATCTCCCGTTACAAAAACCTCATCCACACGTTTGCCTGTATCTGAAAGATATTCGGGCAGTTCGTCGCGCAGCAACGCGGAATCTCTCCCATCCTTATCCGGGTTGTAGTGAATATCTGAAATGTGCAGCCAGCGCATTTTTCGACTCCTCCCTCATAGTAAGACTGTTGCAATATTGACATTATACTCCTGAATTCGCCAATATGCAATAGTATTTTTATTTGCCCCCCCCCGCATGAATAAGGTTTCCGCTTCACGCCCGAGGGTTGGGGTTTTTTGAATCACATTTCTAAAATCCGGGCGAAATACTCCTTAGGATTACAGCAGATACGGAAGCGTTTTTTCTTGAGACTAACGTTTTTCTGCCCCACATCAAGCAATTTGAGGACATTCAATGCGAGCTTTCTCAAGATATTCAAGTTATACGCAACGTGCTTGTTCAACGTGACGTATGTGTACTACAATGTAAAATCTAAAACATGACGTCTGTGTAGGGACGCCATATATGGCGTCCGCGGGCGACCGGGACGGCCGCCCCTACAAGGTTTTACAGGGGTTCCCCCATGCCCTGTAGGGACGCACTGTGTGCGTCCGCCGTTTCCCAAAACGTCCACCCGTTTCCCAAAACGTCCGTCCGTTTCCCTAAACGTCCGCCGTTTCCCGCGCGGGGTGCGTTGGGGACATTTTGCGGGACGCGGAGGGCCGCGTCCCCTACGACCGTCATTGCGGGCTTGACCCGCAATGACGAAAACAGGGGTTTCCGCCCCACCCTGCGTAGGGCGCGATACGGGCAAAGTAAATGCTCTTGACCCGCAATTTACACGGGGGGTTTGAATTGCAAGGCGGTTTGTGCTATACTGGAAAAAAGACCAAGGAGGGATACCGTGCGTTGCGTAAGAAAAATCACCGGCGACATCACGTGGGTGGGCGTGAACGACCGGCGGCTGGCGATGTTCGAGGGCGTATACTCGGTGCCGGGCGGCGTCTCCTATAACGCCTATCTGCTGACGGACGAGAAAACGGTGCTGTTTGACACCGTTGACAAGGCGGTGCGGCAGCGGTTTCTGGAAAACGTCGCCGCGGCGCTGGACGGCAGGCCGCTGGACTATCTGGTTGTGCAGCATGTAGAGCCGGACCACTCCGCCGTGCTGGAAGACCTGGTCGCGCGCTATCCGGGTCTGAAGCTCGTATGCAGCGCCAAGGCGCTGGCGTTTATCCAGCAGTTTTTCGGCTCCGGCGCGGACGCTCATATCGTCAAGGAGGGCGACACGCTGACCACCGGGCGGCACACCCTGCATTTCGTCATGGCGCCGATGGTCCACTGGCCGGAGGTCATGGTCACCTACGACTCCGCCTCCAAAATTCTCTTTTCGGCGGACGCCTTCGGGTCGTTCGGCGCGCTGAACGGCGCGCTCTTTGCCGACGAGGTGAATTTTGAGCGGGACTACATGGACGAGGCCCGGCGCTATTACGCCAACATCGTGGGCAAATACGGCGCGCAGGTGCAGTCCCTGCTGAGCAAGGCCTCGGCGCTGGACATCGGCATGATCTGCCCGCTCCACGGCTTTGTGTGGCGCAGGGACCTGTCCGCCATCCTGTCCAAATACGCGCTTTGGAGCGCCTATGAGCCGGAGGAGAAGGGCGTGATGATCGCCTACGCCTCCGTCTACGGCAACACCGAGAACGCGGCGGAAATCCTCGCCTGCCGCCTGCGGGAGAGCGGCGTGAGGACCGTCATGTTCGACGTTTCGGTCACGCCGGCCTCCGAAATCATCGCGGCGGCTTTCCAATGGAGCCATCTCGTCTTCGCCTCCACCACCTACAACGCCGGCATTTTCGTCTCGATGGAGGCGCTGATCAACGACCTGACGGCGCACAACATTCAAAACCGCACGGCCGCCGTCATCGAAAACGGCTCCTGGGCCGCCACCAGCGGAAGCCTGATCCGCGAGAAGCTGGAAACATGCAAAAACCTCCGCATCCTCGGCCAGACCGTCAGTATCAAGTCCGGCCTGAAGGCGGAGCAGCTGGCGGAGCTGGAGGCTCTGGCGGACGCTCTCGCGGCCGATTTCGCCCCGCCGGCGGGCGCGGGCGGGGCGGCTCCGGGCCGGCAGGACAGCCCCCCGGCGGCCATCGAGCCGGCGGCGATGTTCAAAATCTCCTACGGCCTGTTTGTCCTGACCGCCAGAGAGGGGGAGCGGGATAACGGCTGTATCATCAACACCGCCATCCAGATCACCGATACGCCGATGCGGGTCCTCATCGCCGTGAATAAGGCCAACCTGACCCGCGACATGGTCCTGAACACGGGGGTGTTCAACCTTTCCGTTCTGACGGAGAGCGCCCCCTTCAGCCTGTTTCAGCAGTTCGGATTCCAAAGCGGGCGGGACGCCGATAAATTCGCGGACTGCGGCTATGACGACCGCGCGGCCAACGGGGTCCGCTATATCCCCGGGCACACCAACGGCGTGATCTCCGCGAGGGTCATCGACGCGCACGACTACGGCACGCACACCGTTTTCGGGGCCGAGGTTACGCAGGCCTTTACGCTGTCGGGCGAGCGGAGCGTGACCTACCAATACTACTTTGACCACATCAAGCCCAAGCCGCAGCCGCCCCAGGAAGACAAGCGGGGATTCGTCTGCAAAATCTGCGGCTATGTATACGAGGGCGACACCCTGCCGGAGGACATTATCTGTCCCCTGTGCAAGCACGGCGCGCGGGATTTCGAGCCTCTCTGAGAGCGCGCGGCCGGAAAGCGGCTCTGAAAAAGCAGGAAAGGAGGAAAGCGGCCATGAAGTACGAATGCGTATGCGGGTACATATACGACGAAGCCGCCGGGGACCCGGACAACGGGATC
>WRLJ01000281.1 GCA_009777685.1 Oscillospiraceae bacterium
TACCCGCGAGAGGGGCTGGGGGACTGCCAAGTCCCCCAGTGGGGGGCTCCGGGGGAGACCTCCCCCGGGAATGCCTGAACACCACCCAAACCAACAGCCGGACGGGCAAACGGCGAAAACCTTTCCCCCGAAGTTTGCGGATAACCTGCGGGACGCCGAGGTCTGCGTCCCCTACGGCGTAACATCTAAATTGTAGGGGCGGCCATTGGGCGTCCGCCGGATGGCTTTGGCTCCAGCCATAGCCCGCCGGGGGCGGGGAATACGGCTAGCGATAGTTCTTCAGCATCGCCTCCGCGATTTCGGGATACCACCATGCTGCCTCCAGGCGGTTCATGATCCCGAAGGACTCCGAGCGGCCCGTGGAGGCCCGTATGCCGTTGTCCCACCAGATACAGGGAATCCCCAGCGCCGCCGCCTGAGCGGTGTAGTAGTCGGCCCACGCGGCGCGCGCGGCGGCGTTGTCCTGCTTGTTCAGGCAGCCCATCTCCCCGATGACCACGGCGGTCCCCTGAGAGAGGAAGCGGTCGTCCAGCCGCTGGAACAGCGCGTCGATATCGGCGGTGTCGCGGGGCTCGGAGGGGTCGAAGGTATTGGTGGCGATGGCCGTGTTCAGCGTCAGGTTATACGGGGTATAGGCGTGGATGGACACCAGCACGTTCTTGTCGCGCGGCACGAAGAAATCGCTGAGCGCGTTGGGGTCACTGCTGGCGGCGTGGGTCGGGATCATCAGAAAACGCTTCTCGTTGTTAAAGCCCGTGGCGCGCACGGTCCGGATGAAGATATAGTTCCAGCTGTTGATGACGCTGCGCGCCTCCGGCGTCCCGCCGGTCCACTCAAAGGAGGTGCCGGTCAGGCGCGGCTCGTTCATGGCCTCGAAGATCAGCTTTTCGGAGTAGCCCGCGAAACGGCCCGCGATCTGCCGCCAGACCGCGGCCAGCATCAGCGGGGCCTCCTCGTTGTCCGACGAGGGGAAATGCCAGGTCTCGTGATGCAGATTGACAATGACGTACAGCCCGTTGTCGATCCCGTAGTCCACGACCTCCTGCACGCGGTTCAGAAACGCCTCGCCGATGGTATAGTCCGGCGCGGGCCCGATGTGCCGCTGCCACGTCACGGGGACGCGCAGCGTGTTAAATCCCGTATCCGCCAGCAGGGCGATCATTTCGTAAGAGGTCACGGGATTGCCCCACGCGGTTTCCTGCGACAGGGGCGATATCGGCATCCGGTCGGAGCCGCCCGCGTCCAGGGTATTGCCCAGGTTCCAGCCGGCGCCCATGTCTCCGGCGATGTCAAAGGCCGTCATATCCTCGGCGAAAGGCATAAGCACCTCCGGGGGAGGGACCGGCGTAGGCTCCGGAACCGGCTCGTCCGTCGGAACCGGCCCGTCCGTCGGCATATCCGTGGGGGCGGGCGCGGTAGCGGAGGTTTCCGTTCCCGCGCCGGGGGAGGCGTCCGGCGGCGTCGCCGCCGGAACGCTCCCGCACGATGCCAGTGCGGCTGTCAGGGCCAGCGCCAGCAGCATGGCCGGCGCTTTTATGCACAGCTTCCTCATTTGAAGTAATTGTCCAGCGCGTCCTGGAATACCTGCTTATAGGTTTCGGCGTACTGGGCGGGTGTGTAGACCGCGGGCGCGTCGATATTTTCGACCATCTCTTCCAGCGACGGCAGTACGCCGATGTTATGGAGCAGGTCAAATCCGGTGAGGCCGCACACTTCCATGTAATACCGGAAGTTCTCCTCCGACACGACCGAGTCCTTCAGCCACGTCAGGTCGTCGCGGTAATCCAGATCCCCGTTAAACCAGTTGGTATAATCATAGATCACGTCATAGACCTCGCGCGGATTTTGAATGAAGCGGGGGATGAAATAGTAGTTGCCCTCCGCGTTGACGGCCTTAAAGGTCTCCCGGCTGCCGCTCGGGCCGATGGGGAACGGAACCATGCCGAACTCGAACGGGAGATTGGAGCCGCCCTGCTCGTTGTTGAGCCACGGCGCGGAAATCCAGAAGCCGGACTGGCCCCCGGCGTAGAGGTTGTTGTTGATTTCCCAGTTGCCGGTGTTCCACGGGCGAGCCGTCCGGTCCACGTTGTACAGATCGCTGATGAAGCTCAGCGTTTGCAGGGTCTTCGGGTCGTCCAGGGTCTGCACCGGTCCGGCGGCAAAGGCCGTGTTGTTGGAGAACAGCAGGCCGGTCAGGAAGTTGGTCCAGTATCCGCTCCAGCCGTAGATGTCCTGCGAGGGATCGGTCAGCTCGCGGCAGTATTCGCGGAACACTTCCCACGTCCATTCGCCGCGGTCCCACAGCTCCTGCGGGTCGGTCAGGTTTTTCACGCCGATCAGCTCGCGGTTGTAGCCGAGCATGTACATGCCCTGGTTGATGCCGGCGGCCCGGAACAGATACGTTTTGTCCTGGCCGGGAATTTTCAGGCTTTCCATGACGATGTTGCCGCTCGCGGCAAACACGTCCGTCCCCTCCAGCTCCAGATCCTCCAGCCCGACCGCCATGTTGTTCAGCACGGCGGGGATGGAGATTTGCGTATCCACCCGGTACACGTCCGCGTCGGGAACGCCGGACATGATGGAAATCGGGATGTTCTCCATGATGCCGTCCCAAGTCATGTTGACGTATTCGATGAACACGTTGTATTTCGTCTCCAGCTCCCGCACCTTGTCAAGCCGCATCTGCGCGACCTCGGGGTCAGAGACGCTCGGGTTGGCGGAAATATCCTTGTGGGTCGAGTCATAATACTCGTCAAAGGGGATGCCGATGATGATGTGACGCTTGCCGTCCTTCGTGCGGTACACGTCCGCGTCCTTGTTCGGCAGGACATAGTCGGGCGGCACATACACCGGCGGGGGCGGCGCCCCCGGCGGGGCTTCCCCCCCCCCCCTCCCCGCCGGGGGGGGGGGGGGGGTGGGGGGGGG
>WRLJ01000282.1 GCA_009777685.1 Oscillospiraceae bacterium
GTCAATCGCCGCAAATGCTTCACTCCCCCTCCGCCCCTCTCATGTCCATAGACTCCAGCACGGCGGCGCCGGCCAATACCAGGACCGTGTTGCCGCTGGTCATAATCTGCTGCGGCCTTGAGCCGATGCGGACCCAAGCCGAATCAGGACCGTCCGCGGGACCGCTCCAGCTCCCGCCGTAAAATCCGTCTTCTGTGCGGGCATTCGCCGCGATGGAGGCGGCGGTGTTGTATAAAACGGTCCTGTCGTCCTCCGCAATCCCCGGCAGCGTCAGCACTTCCTCGGCCCATTGGGGGGCGTAAGTGCCGGTAGCCCAGGCATCCCGTTCATTGAGCAAAACGCCGCCGTCCACGGTAAGGACATTCCGTATACCCGTGGCTGTCCGTAAGGCGCGTTCCAGGTAAACCTCGCCGCCCGTCACCCGGTACAGCCTCGCGTGCAGGATTCCCATAGCCATGTTTCCCGCCAGAAACGATACGCTGCCGGCTTCCCGGATGTCGTTGGGGCGTTCCTTGCCGAGCGGTCCATCCTGGTTGTAGTCGCAGAAATAGATTCCGTCTTCCCGAAGCTGGATAGTCTCAAGCGTGTCATAGCAGGTTTTTGCCAGCATCCGCCAGCTTTCATCGCCCGTGATATCCGCAATCTCGAAACAGGCGAGCAGGACGCCTACCTGATAGAGCGACTTAAAATCCCTTGCGTCACGATACCAGAGGGAAGCCCCTCCCCACTCGTCGTCATACCATTTGTCGAATACGTCTTCCATCAGGGCTATGGCCATGTTCAACGCTGTCGTATCCCCAAAAGCGCGGTATATGTACAGATACATGACCGCATTCCAGCCGCAGTCGTCAACCGAGGTGTTGATTATAGGCAGCGCTTTGGTCAGCTCCTCCGGCGAAAACAGGCTTCGGATATTATTCCATTCCCGTTTACAGATCGCAAGCAGTTCCTCGTCGCCGCTCAGGCGGGCAACGGTCAGCGCGGGCATCAGGAACATACCGCGGGGCCAGACGGCGCCCCTTGGATCGACGATATCCGGATCGTCCCAACCGGCCGGATAGCCATTCCAGGTCGTTTGGATGGCCCCTTTGTCCGCCAGCCAGTAATGGGAGACCATATCATAGACGCCGCGCCGCGCCAGCTCCAAATAAGCGCCGTCGATCTCCGATCTCATGATTTGAGCCTCTTTCGGGGGTGATGAGAAGGTTTCTGCGCAGGAGGAGAGCAGTGCCGCCGCACAGAAAATGGCGGCTGACACCACACCTCTCCTTCTCATCGGATAACAACATTATCCAGTACGGCGATCACCTGGTTGCCGTTGATCTCCACTTTTCTGATGGCCGCGGCGCCGTTAAACGCCGCTGTTTCCATATCGTAGAGCGTGTTGCCGGCCAGATCCACGGCCTTGATCCGCAACTTATCCGCGCCGCCGGCGCGGGAAATGGTCAGGCTCGCGTTGCGTCCGACCATGGGCTGCCAATCCCCGCTGCCCGCTATGGCGCCCCATTCATTGTTTTCAAACTTTTGGGCGTTGATCATAAACTGCCGGCTGCTGTCGGCCTCGAAATCCACGATGGCCAGCAATCCGTCGTCTTCGTCGCGCAGGAAGAAGCGGGAAACGAATCTGCCGTCGTTGTAAGTTTTGGAAAACAGAATGTCCATGCTCAGCGAAAACGCGGCGTTTCCAAGTCCCGCTGTCGCGGTGGTGTTTATATCGCTGTTGAAGAGCAGGGCTTCGCCTTCCCGGCTGCCCGCCTTGGCAAATACATCGTCGCCGAGCGTCCACACGGGCGAATCCTTAGCGCCGCCGAAATCAGCGGTCGGCGCGCCCATTGACACGATCCCGCCCGCGTCCGTTCCCACGAGGACCCGATCGAAAACAGCGCAGGTCTCGTCCAGGACAAGGGCAAAGGCCGTCACCTCGCCGATATTGGTCATCGCATTCGTTTCACCGTAGTATATCTGCGTGCCCTGTTCATCTAAAGCCCGTATGACCAGAACGCCGCCGGCTTTTTTCCCGATGCTTACCCATACGTCTTTTGTGGGTACGACGGCCGGTGACGGCGCGGCAATCAGGTCGCTCCAGTCGCCGGACAGCATTTGCGCTTCCATCCACGCCTCGCCGCTTTGGTTCATTTTCGCGGACACGATGCCTCTCAAGCCCCCGTCGTCGCCGTAGAAATAAACCCGTCCGGAATAGATGTCGGCGGCGTTCTCAAAACGCATAGCCGTCTCTATACTCCAGTCGCCGGACAGTTTTCCCTGATAGCTCGCGCGGGCCCCGTCGCCCATGCCGACACCGTCCGCGCCCAAAACGTCGCCATTGACGGAAGACTTGAATTTATAAACACCCCCAAGGTCCCAATCCTGAGTGTCCTCGGTCGTTCCGAAATCCGTGTACGGAGTGTAGTCCAGCTGAGACGGCCCGGGCGGCGGAGCGGCAGGCTTGTCTTCCAGCACGGTGAACTCGTGCAGATATTCCATTTTCGTAAACTGGGCCTGGCTTTGCCAGACAAAGAAGCTGAAATATTTCACCCCGTCAAGATACCCTGGGTCGTAATCCCGGGTCGTTGTGGTGTAGATGACATCGCCGTTCAAATCGATAAACTGGAGATGTAAAGTGTCCTCGCCGGCCTTGTGGGAAACGATCATGTCGAATATGGGATAATAAATCTGTGTCCAGGAGGAGCCGCCGGCTTTTGTGGTCCAGGAGTCGTTCTTCAATTGCTGTGAATTCTCAAAATAGAAATTGTTGTTCACGTCAACTTTGACGGTATACATACCGAACATGTCGGGAACGTCAAGCTCCCCGTCGTCGTCTATCAGTCTTTCTCCGCCGAAGGAGAAACGGGCGCAGCCGGCCTCCGAGCCGTTAAAATTACC
>WRLJ01000283.1 GCA_009777685.1 Oscillospiraceae bacterium
CCGGCAGGAGCAGCAGCAGCGGCCCCGGCGTCGGCTCGGGCAGGGGGTCCGGCAGGTCGTCGAAAAAGCCCTCGTCGTCCGGCAGGAACAGCTCCTCATCCTCCGGCGCGGGGGTTGGCGCGGGCGTCGGGGACGGCGTCGGCGCGGGGGAGGGGAACGGGCGGAACGTGGGGGCCGGGAGAGGCTCCGCGTTCATGGACAGGCGGGGCGGGGCGGAGGGAGCCTCTATGGCGAACGCCGCGTCCCCGAAGGGAACCAGCACCACCAGCGCCAGCAGCAGAATCAGCAGGCATCCGGCGGCGGATATGACGGCTTTCACGGCAGAACCCCCTCTCTCATTGGGTTTAGATCAGCGAATATTCCTCATCCGAGAAAATGAAATGCCCGATCAGCTCGATGTCCAGACAGCCCAGCGCGCCGGCCAGCCGTTGCGTCGCCGCGCGATCCTCCGGGCCGGCCTCGGGCCGCCCGCGCGGATGGTTGTGGGCGAGGTAGAGGCCCTCCGCGCCGCGGGCGAGAGCGATATCCGCCAGACGGCGGGCGTCGATCGCCGCGAACCGTTCCGCGCCGCGGCTGACCCTGCGGCACTCCAGCGCGCGCCGCGCGCGGTCCACAAATAACCCGAAAACGACCTCCGCTGTCTGCCCGAAGAAATGAGGCCGCAGGATCGCCGCCGCCTGTTCCGGCGTTTCGGCGGAGCCGCCGGCGGGCCGGAGCATCGCCTTGCGCCCGAGCTGCGGGATCAATTTCAGCAAAACCGCGGTATGCCGCGTCATGCCGGAGACGGCCAGCAAGCCGTCATAGGGGGCGTCCATCACCGCCGCCAGCCCGCCGAACCGCTCCAGCAGGGCGGCGGCCAGGGCTTGCCTGTCTGTCTTCCCGGCGGAGTACCGAAGCAGCTCCGCCAGCGCATCCGTGTCTCTCCGTCGGATCACCGGCCGGCGGCCAGGGTTTCCCTGCCGCCCATATATGCCCGCAGAGGCGGGGGAATGCCGACGCCGCCGCCGGCTCTGAGGTTGTTTTCCAAAAACGCGATCAGCATACGCGGCGGCGCGGCCACGGTGTTGTTCAGCGTGTGCGGGTGGGCGCTGCCCTCCGGGCCGCGGAAGCGGATGCCCAGGCGGCGGGCCTGCGCGTCGCCGAGATTGGAGCAGCTGCCGACCTCGAAGTATTTCCGCTGGCGCGGCGACCAGGCCTCCACGTCAATGCTCCTGACCTTCAGGTCCGCCAGATCGCCGGAACAGCATTCCAGCGTGCGCACGGGGATATCCAGGGAGCGGAAGAAATCAACCGTATGCCGCCACAGCCGGTCAAACCAGACCGGGCTGTCCTCGGGGCGGCAGACGACGACCATTTCCTGCTTTTCAAACTGGTGGATGCGGTACACGCCGCGCTCCTCGATGCCGTGCGCGCCGACCTCCCTGCGGAAGCAGGGCGAATAGCTCGTCAGCGCCTGCGGCAGTTCGTCCCCTTCCATCAGCGTGTCGATGAATTTTCCGATCATCGAGTGCTCGCTCGTGCCGATCAGGTAGAGGTCCTCGCCCTCGATTTTGTACATCATGTTTTCCATTTCGGCAAAGCTCATCACGCCCGAGACGACCGCGCCGCGGATCATAAACGGCGGGACGCAGTAGGTAAAGCCCCGGTCGATCATAAAATCGCGCGCGTAAGAGAGAATGGCCGAATGCAGGCGCGCGATGTCGCCCGTCAGGTAGTAAAAGCCGCTGCCGCTGGTCTTGCGCGCGCTGTCCAGATCAACGCCGTTAAAGCGCTCCATCAGGTCCACATGGTACGGGACCTCGAACGGCGGCACGGCCGGCTCGCCGAACCGCTCGCGCTCCGCGTTTTCGCTGTCGTCGCGGCCGATCGGGACCTCGGGGCCGATGATGTTGGGCAGCAGAAGCAGTTTTTCGCGCAGCTCCGCGAACAGGACGTCGGATTCTTTGTCCAGGGCCGCCAGCTCCGCCGCCGCGCCGGAAACCCGTTGCTTGGTCTCCTCAGCCTCCCCGTGCCGGCCCTGCGCCATCAGCGCGCCGATTTGCTTGGAGAGGCGGTTGCGGTCGGCCTGCAGTTCCTCGCACCGCCGCTTGGCCGCGCGGTAGCGTTCGTCCAGCGAGAGAACCTCGTCCACCAGCGGCAGCTTGGCCTCCTGAAATTTCTTCCGCACATTCTCCCGAACGGCGTCGGGATGGGCGCGGATGAACTTGATATCCAGCATGGCGGCTCCCCATTCTTACAGTTTACATAACATATTGTATTGTATCGGATTCCGCGCCGGAACGCAAGGCATTTTTTCAGGTTCTGCATATCTTTTTTCAAATAAGGCCAAACTTTGCACGGGAACAGAATATAAATCCCAATATTTGGGATTCAGAGAAGGCGGGTTCCCTCACGCCGCGCCGGACAGGCGGCGCTGATCACCGGCAAGCGCGCCGCGCGGTTGCCGTCACGGGGGTGTTTTATGACCCGGATATCCTTGCGCGGCCCGCGGCGGCGGGCGGAGCCGGTTTTGACGTGGCTGGGCGGGCTGGGGGTGCCGGATACGCTCTGGACGGGACGCGCCCCCGCGCCGGACGCGCTGGTCCTGCTGCCGGGACGGCGCGCCCTCCTGACGCCGCGCGCGCCGGTCATCGTCGCGCCGGGGGACCGCGACGCGGACGCGCCGCAGGTCATCACCTACGGCTACGGCGCGCGCGATACGCTGACCTACGCCAGCCTGGACGCTTCCGGGAGCGTCCTGTCCCTCCAGCGCGAGATCGTCACGCTGGGCGGCGCGCGCCTGGAACGGCAGGATATCCCGCTCGGCCCGGCCGGCGCCGGCGGCGGCGGCGCCGACGGCGAGCTGGCGCTGGCGCTGGCCGGCGCGCTGCTGATTGCC
>WRLJ01000284.1 GCA_009777685.1 Oscillospiraceae bacterium
TGCCTGAACACAACCCAAACCCACAGCCGCACGGGCAAACGGTGAAAACCTTTCCCCCAAAGTTTGCGGATAACCCGCGGGACGCAGAGGGCTGCGTCCCCTACGAGGAAATTAGGAGTTCGTAGTACACTACGACATATTCTATCAAAATAACCCAAACTGTTTACAGGCGGAGGCTGGTTCCATGTCCTACAAAATCTTTGACGCCCACACCCATTGCTTTCCCGACGCCGTGGCGCGCCGCGCCGTGACATACTTGGCGGAAAAGGCGTCCATCCCCTGCTATACGGACGGCACGTTCGGCGGCTTGTGCGAGTATGAGCGGAAGGCCGCGGGCTTCTGCCTGCTGCCGATCGCCACCAAGCCCGCGCAGACGCGCTCCATCAACCGGTTTTCCGCCTCGCTTCACGGCAAACGCGGCGCGGTCGCGCTGGGCAGCATCCATCCGGCCTCGGAGGATATCGCCGGGGAGCTGGACGAGCTGTGCGCGCTGGGGCTGAAGGGACTGAAGCTGCACCCGGAATATCAGGAGTTTTTCGTCGACGACCCGGCGGTGTTCCCGCTGTACCGCGAGATTTTCGGGCGCGGGCTGATTGTGCATTTCCACGCCGGGCAGGACATCGGCTTCGCGCCCCCCGTGCGTGGGGCGGCCGACCGCATCGCCAAGGTCTGCGACGCGTTCCCGGAGGCGACCGTCATCGCCGCGCATCTGGGCTCGTTTCAGCAGTGGGACCTAGTTTCCCAGCATCTGGCCGGGCGGCGCAACCTGTATATAGACACGTCCTTTGCCGCCGACTGGATGGACGCCGCGCGCTTCCGCGCGCTGGTGCGCCTGCACGGAGCGGACCGCGTCCTGTTCGGGACGGACGCGCCGTGGTCGGATTTTGACGGCTCGTACCGCGCCGTGCTCTGCTCCGGCCTGGACGAGGCGGAGCTGCGGGCGGTGTTCTGGGACAACGCGGCGGAGCTGTATGGGCTTTAGGGCGCGGCCAGCCACCCGCCGTCCCAGCCCTCCGCCGGAGGCTCCGCCAGGATCGGCGTCAGCCCCTTCGGCAAAGGCTCCGTCAGGTCGGGCCACTCCGTATAGACCCGGTCGAAGCGGGCCGTCATGCGCGTCAGCTCCTGCCCCGCAATTTCCTGAACACCGTTCAGGACCGTCTCGCGCAGAGCGACCGCCGAAACGGGAATCAGCAGGCCCAAGCCGTCCAGCCGCGCGCAGAACGCCTCGATGGCCTCGGCGCGCGGCGTTTCCTCGTGTTCTCCGTAGGCAATCCGGTCCAGCCTCCCGTACCACGGGAAGCAGAGGTTGTCCAGCAGGATGCCGCCGGCCCCCAGCGCGGCGGCGTTTTCCATGACGGTCAGCAGGTAATCCGCCGCTTCCTCCCGGTAGGGATTCAGCCAGCGGTGCTCCGGGGGACTCAGCCAGTTCAGGCCGCTGATGTGCTTGACCGCCAGCGCGTTGCGCCGGCGGGGCATGGTGTTGTCTAAAAACAGGGATATCCGGGCGATATAGGTGAAATCCGGCCCCAGCGCGGCGCGCGCGGCGTCCCAATCCTCTGGGGTGAGAACGGTCCCCTCGTCGGATTTATGGTCCAGCATCAGCGTATCCGCTCCGGCGGCCTCCGCGGCGGCTTTCAGCTCTGCCAGCGCGTCGGGGGATTGGACGGTCTCCTGTGAAACCCAGAGGGCGCGCGGCGGCGCGGGGGTGGGCTCCGGGGTCGGCTCCGGCGGCGCGGTTGGGGAGGCGGCCGGGGGCACGACGACCAGGTCCAGAGGCCCCGTCGCCGGCGGAGGCTCCGGGGAAGGGGCGGGCGAGAGAAACCCCGGCAGGTTGACCGTCAGCGTCCCGTCCGCGTTCATGGACAAATGCTCAAACAGCCACACAAAGCCGTAGGCCGCCGCCAGCGCCAGCGCGACGCACACCACAGCCAGGATCGAGCCCTTCCGGCCCTTTCCGCGATAACTTCGATGCCGGGCCAACGGGACACCACCTTTGAAAGAGGATATCGGCCTTATTGTATCACATCGCGCGGCGGTTTATGACAAACGGCGCGGGGCGTTTTATCGCGCCCGCAGTACAATGTACAATCTAAAGGTTTACGCCGGTTGTAGGGACGCCATATATGGCGTCTGCCCGTTTCCCCCAACACGCAAAATGGGGGAACACGGCGCGATGTGGGCATCGCGCCCTACGGCGTGTGCGGCCAGACAAACGCGGTGCGTGAGGCAAATGCGGACGGCCAAGACGGTCGCCCCTACAGGGGTTTGTGCCCTCCCCCGGACACGGCACGCCGTGTCCCTACATATTTATAGGCCCTGATGATTGACGGAATAGATTTTTTTGTTGGCCTAGCAAATCGTTCCGCCGTAGGGACACGGCGTGCCGTGTCCGGGCGTTCCATATTATGCGGAGCAAAACAGTAAACGGTCGTCATGCACCTGGAAGAACGAAACGCTGGGAATACAACCAAACCAGAAACCGAGGCCAGGACAGCTAGGAAAAGCCCCTTACGGTGAAAGGCCGTGTCCTGCACCAACAAAACCCCCGTATGAAAAGGCAGGGGGGCTGGGGGCGGCACGCCCCCAGTGGGGGGCTCCGGGGGAGACCTCCCCCGGGAATGCCTGAACACCACCCAAACCAACAGCCGCACGGGCAAACGGCGAAAACCCTTTCCCTGAGAGTTTGCGGATCACCTGCGGGACGCCGAGGCCTGCGTCCCCTACGGTCTGTGCGGCGGGGCAAACAGCCGGACGGGCAAACGGCGAAAACCCTTTCCCTGAGAGTTTGCAGATAACCCTGCGGGACGCCGAGGTCTGCGTCCCCTACAGGGTTTTGCGCCCCGCCCATTC
>WRLJ01000285.1 GCA_009777685.1 Oscillospiraceae bacterium
GATGGCGGGGCGTCTCTACAGATTATGACTTGGACGTTCAACGAGGGTTGGCTGCTGCCCCCCGGCCATACTTACGTGTTTGAAATCCGCTACAAGGACGGCGAAAACGTCGGTTTTTCCGAAGATCGCCTGGAGCTACGCCTCGAAAACGGCCAGATGTCGCTCAAAGATTTGCCGGGCGGCGACCGAACCGGAGAAGGGCAAGGGGAGCAGGAACCGGCCTCGGTTTCCCTAACCGCCGGAACATCGGGCAGTTCAAACCGTGCGGCGCGGACATCCGCGCAAAGCGAACAGCGCGTGACGATATCCGGCGGAGAACTGGATGCGTTGATCAAAGCCAACCCGGAGCAGGTGACGATCATACAGGACGATCTGCGCGTATCGTTGCCGCCTGACGCCTTGGAAAGCCTCGCGCTGGACGAGGGCGACGCGCTTACCATTATATTTAAGGAGACAGACGACGGCGGCGTTGACACGTCTTTCGCGATCAACGACGAGCCGTGGGCCTGGCCCTTTGGCGAGCCGTATGCGGTCGAGCGGTTGCGGGTCGGCAGCGCAGCCGCAGAAGAAATACAGTCGATCCTCGGCACCGCCACAGCCGACCCGGCACCCGGCGGTGCGCCCTTTCTCCCCATCCTTTCAATCGTCGGACTGTCCGGCGCGGGATTCGTCGCGTACAAGCTGAAAGGCCCGGTGAAGCGTTCTTGACCGGCCGACATGTTAAAAAATGGCCGGCCCCGCCGGCGCTGTTATTGGCGAGTCTCCTGGCCGCCGCCATCTTTCTGCTGTGTTATCAATACGACAATAAATATACGGCGGAGGGGCCGCAGGCGCGGTTCGGTGTTCTGTTGCTTTCCGAAGACACACTGAAACAATGGCCGACCATTTATCTGGTAGACGGCTGGGAAATCTACCGGGGAAAGCTGCTGACGCCGGAAACGCTAAAAGCGCACTGGATCGCGCCGGACGAGTTTGTCTTTATCGGGCAGTACAGCGGATTTGAAGGGCGCGGGCCGGCCCGCGAGGCGCACGGCAGCGCCACATACCGGCTGAACATTACGCTGCCGCCCCAGACGAGAAGTTACGCGCTGGAACTGCCGGAAATCTATTCGGCGTACAAGCTGTATATGAACGGTGCGCTGATGGCCGAGATGGGCGAGACCGACGCTGCGGGGTACTATCCGCAGACCGGCAACCGCACCGTTACGGTGCAGGCGGCCGGGCAACTGGAAATACTGGTCGCCGTTTCGGATTACAGCCATTTTTACAGCGGCATGGTCTACCCGTCTGCGTTTGGGGAACCGGACGCCGTGGAGCGGCTGTCGCTCATCCGGCTGGGCGTCCGTTTCGTCGCCGGTGCGATTGCCGCCTGTCTGGGATTGCTGACCCTCGGGGTATGGTGGCTGACAAGAAACAACAAAACCCGGCACGGCTTCCTGCCCCTCTATTACGCCGCCGCGTGCTTCTGCTTCCTGCTGTATACCGGTTATCCGATTGTCAAAACGCTCTTTCCAGGCGGGATGGGCTGGTATCGCATTGAAAACTTCGCGTTCTGCGTCATGTTTCTACTGATTATGCTGATTCAGCGCCGTTTGACCGGCGCGGAGGACAGATGGTTTTGGCCGGTCGCGGCGTTCGCCGGTTTCATCAGCGGCTGTTCTCTGGTGGCGCCCCTTTTCATCGGCGGCCATGTTACGCTGATGGCGCTCTATGCCTGGCTCATCGAATCGTACTACTGGATATGCGCCTTGTACCTGACAGTCGGCGCCGCAGTTGGCGTTTACCGTGGCAGGGCGCACAGCACAGCGATGCTGGCCGCCATTGCCGTGTTTGACGTCGCGCTCATCATGAGCAGGCTGTTCCCCCTGTTTGAACCAATCCGGTTCGGATGGTTTACCGAGTGGGCGGGCGCGGTCGTCGTCCTGACGCTGGGGTTTGTGCTGGCGGAGGATATCGCGGGGCAAGTTCGCCAAAACCGTGCCATGGAAATCAAAAACGCATTTTTGCTGGAAAATTACGAGACGCTTGAAAAGCATTTTACCGAAATCGCGCGCGTCAAGCACGATACGCGCCATCATCTGTTTGCGATTCGCACGCTGCTGGATAACCGCGAGCATGAGCGGCTGGCGCACTACCTGTCCGACATACAGGGCGGCTTCGAGGAAATCGAAGAACCGGTGGCCTGCGGCAACCGCGTCATACAGGCCATCCTCGGCCAAGCCGTCCGGCGTGCGCGGGAGATGGGCTTTTCGATTGAATTTGAGATTTTGCCGCTGCCGCCCTTGTCCATTCCCGATGCGGACTTGGTGAGCTTGTTTACGAATCTGCTGGACAACGCGCTGGAAAGCTGCGCGAAGATACAAAGCAGCGAAAATCGCTGGATAAAAGTCCGGCTCAAATGCCGCGCCCCCTATCTGATCCTTTCGGTCTCCAATGCGCGGCAAGGCACGGTCAGCATGGACGGGAACGCTTATATAAGCGCCAAAGACAACGCCCTGCTGCACGGGCACGGCATCGCGATTGTCAAAAAAACAGCGGAAAAACACGGCGGATTCGCTTCCTTTGAGCATACGGAAAGCGCGTTCGCCGCAGAAGCCGCCCTGCTTTGCGGCCCACCCGGCAATCCATAAGCGGTTTGGTGTGCGCTGGCGGCGCACCGGGCCCCGCCCCTGTCAACGGCGTGTTCGCGGTCGTCTGGCCCCGCCCCTGTCAACGAGGGTGTGGCGCTTCTCATCGTTGTATTTGAAGCGCGCCCGGGGTTCCCCCCCCCCTGCACCACCCCGCCGGCGGTTTTTCTCCCCCCCCCCCCCCGTCCCTTTTTTTTCCCCCCCACCCCCCCCCCCTTCAAC
>WRLJ01000286.1 GCA_009777685.1 Oscillospiraceae bacterium
TATGACCGGCAGGGGGGCTGGGGGCGGCACGCCCCCAGTGGGGGGCTCCGGGGGAGACCTCCCCCGGGAATGCCTGAAGACTACCCAAACCCACAGCCGCACGGGCAAACGGTGAAAACCCTTTCCCCAAAGTTTGCAGATAACCCTGCGGGACGCGGAGGGCCGCGTCCCCTACGGTGTGTGCGGCGGGGCAAACGCGGACGGGGTCAGAGCAAAAGGAAAGGCTCTTACCCTGCTTGGCCGAAAAAACAACTGGAAATTTTTTTGGTTTTATGATATAATAGCGCCTGCGGCAGAAGAGCGCGTCCAGACGCAATTCACTTGCCCCGTTCGCGCTTGACAGGCCGTACTTAGAAAAAAAAGAAAAAGGAGCGATCATCATGTGCGGAAAGCAAAAATTCCTTCTCTGCAAGCAATGCGGCAATCTGGTGGGCCTGATCCAGCACGCGGGCGTGCCGATGATGTGCTGCGGCGAGGAAATGACGGAGCTTACCCCCAATACCGTCGAGGCCAGCACCGAAAAGCATCTGCCCGCCGTCACCGTGTCGGGCGACAGCGTCAGCGCCCAAATCGGCAGTGTGCCGCACCCGATGGAAGAGGCGCACCATATCCCGTTTGTGTATGTGCAAACCGAACGCGGCGGACAGCGCAAATGCCTGAAAGTTGGCGGCGAGCCGAAGGTGGAGTTCTCTTTTGTAAACGATAAGCCGGTGACCGTGTACGCCTACTGCAACCTGCACGGCTTATGGGCAGCTGACATTTGATCATGCCGGAGACGGAAGCCAAGCGGGTATCCGAGTCGCAAACCGGGCAGGTGCAGATCGTCATGCCCGGAGACACCAACGGTCACGGGCGCTTATTCGGCGGACGGCTGGCCGAGTGGATCGACATCGTCGCCGCCGTGGCCGCCAGGCGGCATTCCGGGCGGGAAGTGACGACCGTATCCATCGACAACCTCAATTTCAAAGCGCCGGCTTATGCCAACGAAACCGTCGTTTTGATCGGCCGCGTCACGCACACGGGGCGCACGTCCATGGAAATCCGGGTGGATACATACGCTGAAAATCTGCGCGGAGAGCGCAATATGATCAACAAGGCTTATGTCGTGATGGTCGCACTGGATGAAAATCAATCGCCCGCGCCCGTTCCCGCCTTGCTCCTGGAAACCGGCGAGCAGCGGGCGGAATGGGAGGCAGGCGAAAAGCGCCGTGAATTGAACCGGCGCAGACGGCATGAAAACTACTAGCCTGACGCCTCAAGGCAGACCGCGCCCCCGCCGTTTACGGCGGGGGCTTGCTTTGTCACCGGTAATCGCTCAAAAAATCGCGGTTTTGCGCAAACATCTCCTCCACCATGTCCTTTATCTCCCGCATCGAGCAGACCGCCGACGTGAGCGGGTCGCACAGGATCGCCTGGAACACCTTTGTCCTGTCTCTTTGGAAAAATCCTTCCACCGCAAGCTCCTCGATTCCGGCGCTGAGGTTGTTGAGGATGGCCAGCTGGGGCGGCAGGGCGCCCACATGCGCGGCCCGGAGACCGGCCCTCGAGGCGACGACCGGCACCTCGACGCAAGCGCCCGCCGGCAGGTTGTCGATCAGCCCGTAATTCCGCACGTTGCCGTTAAACTCAAACAGCGTGCCCGAGCCGAAGCAGGCGTCGAAAATATAGGCCGCGTATTCGCCGCCGCGCTCAATGTCCACGGTATCGCTGTCAAGGTATTTCTGGATCTCATTGGGCCATGTATGTTCACGCTCGAGGTATTCATCCAGAATAAATCTGTGACGGCCGGGGTTCCAGCCCGTTCCGTGCGTGCAGTATTTCTCGATGAGGTCGGACCGCTTCCGGAACCACGGGTTGTACTCCGAGTTGTGCCCCGACGATTCGGTGACATAGTATCCCAAATGCAGGAACATCTCGTTTCTGACGATCTCCTCGTTATATCTCTCTTCTTTTTCCACGGCGGCGCGGATTTGCGGATACGCGTCCTCGCCGTTCACGCGGTAGTCCAGATACCACGCCTGATGGTTGATGCCGGCGCAGAGGTAGGTGACCTCTTGAGAAAAGTCCGCGCCGATCCAGGAGGCCAGCATGTGCGCCGTGCCCTGAACGCTATGGCAAAGCCCCGTCACCGTCAGCCGCGGATACTCCGCCTGCATCACGCGGCACAGCATGGCCATCGGGTTTGTATAGTTCAGCACAATCGCGCGCGGGCAGTATTTCGCGATGTCGGCGCAAATCTCCAGCATCACGGGAGCGGTGCGCAGGAAGCGGAAGATGCCGGAGGGACCGCGGGTGTCCCCTACGTTGATGTCGACCCCGTAGCGTTTCGGGATTTCAATGTCATGCCGCCAGACCCGTACCGCGCCCGACAAAATGGTAATCACCACCCCGTCGGCCCCGTCCAGCGCGGCGGCACGGTCCGTCGTCGCCGTTATCACAGCCGGTCTGTTTCCGGCGGCCGCGATTTTCCGGCACGCCTTTTCGATGGCCTCCAAGCGTTCCGCGTCGATATCCATCAACGCGATTTCGCAATCGGCCAGCGCCGGAAACGACAGGATATCCTTGACCAATGTACGGGTAAAGCCAAAGCTCCCCGCCCCGATAAACGCGATTTTTTTCATCGTTTCCATCTCCTTGCATACTATTGCGTCCTCATGCGCTCTTCGTCTCCGCGACGCTCATTATAGCATACACGCGGAAAAATGTAAATCACCCCGCGGCGCGCCGGGGCGTCGCGCCCTACGGCGTGTGCGGCGGGGCAAACGCGGGAGGGATAAGGCAAAAGTAAATGCTCTTGCCCCGCGCCGATTCAGGATTGAAACCTGCGCCGTCATTTGATATAC
>WRLJ01000287.1 GCA_009777685.1 Oscillospiraceae bacterium
GAAACCCCCTCGCCTCCCTCACAGAGGGAGGCGGCCGCCGATAGGCGGCCGGAGGGAGGACCGGCGCGGGACAGAAAATTTCATTGCGGCAAGGGCATCCGCCTTTGCCGGCTTTCATTTCCCGCCTTATTGCCCGCCCCCGCTTCGACGCGCTCCCACCGCGGTTCGACGCGCGCCTCGCAAAAGACCAAACATCCGCGGCGACAGGGTTTTCTCGTATTTTCCATCGCGCCTGCTGTACGATTATGTTGACCGAAAGGTTTACATAATAACGGGAGGCGCCGGGGCTGGTAACGGATTGCGCGGCGTCTCCCGGGGAGGTTTTCACATGGCATTTGCCAAACGCCACGGCTTGCTGGAGAGCCACCGCGTACTGATGCTCCGCGCCAACTGCATCCGCCCCAACCCCCGCCAGCCGCGCAAGCTCTTCGACGCGGACGACCTGCACGAGCTGGCCGAATCCATCCGCCTGTACGGCGTGCTCCAGCCGCTGACGGTCCGGAAGCTGGAAAACGGCGCTTATGAGCTGGTGGCCGGCGAACGGCGGCTGCGCGCCTCACGTCTGGCAGGGCTGGACGAGGTCCCCTGCATTCTGCTGGGGGCGGACGAGCAGCAAAGCGCGCTGATTGCGCTCATCGAGAACCTGCAGCGCTGTGATTTGGACTTTTTCGAGGAGGCCGAGGGGATCCGGCGGCTGATCCGGCAGTTCGGGCTCTCGCAGGAGGAAGCGGCGCGGCGCATCGGGAAAAGCCAGTCCGCGCTGGCCAACAAGCTGCGCCTGCTGCGCCACCCGCAGGAGGTCGTCGCCGCCATCCGCGAGCATGGCCTGACTGAGCGGCACGCGCGCGCGCTGCTGCGGCTGGACGAGGCGGAGGACCGCGACGCGGTGATGGAAACCATCATCGAGCGCCGCCTGAACGTCGCCCAGACCGACGAGTACATAGACGCCTACCTCGCGACCGCGGAGCCGGCGCGCGAGGCCGTGCCGGAGGTGTCCCACGCGCGGGACAAAATCCGCACGCTGTATGTATTCAAGGACATCCGGCTGTTTCTGAACACGGTCAGCCACGCCCTCGACGTGGTGCGCCGCGCGGGCATTCCGGCCGACTATGACAAGGCGGAGGTCGGCGACGAGATCATCCTGACGATCAAGGTCCCCAAGAGGGTATGAGGGGGATTTTGACAAGCGGCGCGGGGCGGGGATATCTCCCCCGCCCCGCGGATTTCTGGATGCTCAAATGCGCTGGAGAGGTCTGCGTTGGATGGCAAGCGGACGCCGTCTAGGCCCTAGGAGTACCGCAAGCCCCCATCCTCAGCCCTGCGGGAACGGCGGCGTATCCGTTCCCTATTGGGTTTTGACGGTAAGGGTGTAGTCCTCGTTTCTACTGAGCATACCCACAGCCCTAGTATTAACTCTGACAAAGTATTCCCCCGGCAGCAATTGGAGAGTTACCGTCGAATCCTTCATTACATTGCCCGTAAAACGTTTTTCTGTCAGTCTGTTCCCTCCGCTCTGCAGCACCTGAATGTCCCAAAGATACAAGTTGGAGTTAATATATTCATGGCTGAACTCAACGGCGATATTGGAGGCTGCCGCTATCGTGAATTGATAAAAATCAGTGTCGTCCGAATTCCATAGGTTACCGATTACCGGTGTATTAAGATTGAGCTTAGTGGCCTTATCCGTTGTATCGTTCGGCTCATATTCAAACGCGCCGTTATTGCGCTCATAACTCACCGTAACGGTATAGCGTTCGGTTCTGGGAGAACCCGAACCCCGACTTGAAACCCTGACAAAATATTCCCCTTGCGGCACATACAGCGCATGTGGCCCATCCCTTTCAGTGACATCCCCCACGGAATCAAATTCAAGCAATTTTCCCGAATTCTTATCCACGAATTGAATGTCCCAAAAAATCAATCTTGAATTTACATACTCATGCCGGAACGAAAGCGTGACCCGCGCGTCATAGGGAAGGGAGAAATCATAGGTATCCACCTGGCCGCTTGTCAGAAACTGCCCGGTATACGATTTTGTTTCCGGCGTCACGCGCGCCGTGCTGCCGGGCCGTCCCCCGATATAGCCTGTATTTGTCGCCTGATCCCACTCAACGCTTTTCCCCATCGCCCGAGCCACCGACGACAACGGCAGATAGGTCGTCCCCTCGTGAACAAACGGCTGAATCACGTTTCCGCTGGAATCCGTCGGAGTAAACGGCTGCCCGTCGATGAAGAGTTTCATGTCGCTGCGTGTGATGGTCAGGGTTTCTTGGGCTGCGACGGCGACCGCCCCCAATATGAGGACCGCCGCCAAAAAACCCGCGATCATGCCTTGCAATCTGTGTTTCATGCTGTTTTCCCTCTTTCTTTTTTTGTTTTTGGGCCGGCCCGGGAACCGGCCGGCTGGAAAATTCTGCGCACAAATAAAGCGCACGCCGAAGGTGGAAGCGGCCTAACGCCGCCATAACCTTACGACATGCGCGACAAGTCGCGGGCTGCCCGCTCCGGAAAACCGCAAATCCCCGCTTGAAAACGAGAGAACGGCGGGGTATAATGTCTTTGCGCTCGCGGTGCCGGAAACGGTTGCGTAAGGTGGACTCATCACCTTCGCAGGGCCTTGATGTTGCAAGCATCAAAGTCTGCCGCGGGGGCTCCTTTTGCGCGTTTGGCACAAGCCGGCTCCCGAACGAAATTATCATACCGCGTTCGGCAGGATTTGTCAAGGGGAAATTTTCTGAAAGCCCAAGTCCTCCCTCCGGCCGCCTATCGGCGGCCACCTCCCTCTGGGAGGGAGGCAAGGGGTTTTCTCAAAAATTC
>WRLJ01000288.1 GCA_009777685.1 Oscillospiraceae bacterium
TCTTGGGAGAAGACGCTTCAAATCAACGGCAACTACCCCCTGGCGCATCAGGGAATCGCGATGGCGCTGTATAAGCAGGAGCAATACGAGGATTCGATGGCCGCGTATAGGCGGGCGGGAGACTATGCCGGCTATTCCAAGGCGTTTGCCCGTTACCGCTACGAGATGTTCCGGGCAAACTTCCTGCTGGTGGCGTTTCTGGCCGCCGCGTCGCTCGTACTGCTGGTATTTCTGGTCGGCAAGGCGAAAAAATCAGCCGACAAGGCCATCGCCCTGCTGTATGAGGGGACGGAGCGGAGCCTCGGCCCGATCAATCTGATGCGCGGTTCGTTCGCTGTGATTTTCCATCCCGGGGAGTTGTTCGGGCTGGTCAAACGGCACAGAACCCGCTTGATCTACTGGCCGTCGATCCTTCTGTTCGTCCTGATGGCCGCCGCGAGGGTATACCAAATCTATGGGACGCATTACGGTCTGCGGATGATCGACCCGCGCACAGCGAACCTGTTCAGTGAGCTGGGCCAGCTGCTCGTACCGATTTTGAGCTTTGTCATTATGCACTTCGCCATTACCTCGGTGGTGGGCGGCGAGGCGAAATTGGGCGAGATATTCGTGGCCACCGCCTATTCGACGGTTCCCTATACCCTGCTCACCTTCCTGCTGACGCTGGTCTCGCCGCTGATGGCGCATGATGAGCAAGGGATTATGTGGGTGTTCATCTATGCGGCGTCGGGGTGGATGTATCTGCTCTTTTTGGCCAGCCTGAGCCTGCTGAATGACTACCCGCCCTTCAAGACTGTGGTTGTGATGCTTTTGGTCATCGCCGGTATCCTGTTGATGTGGGTCACGGTAGCGCTGGGCGTCAGCCTTACCAATAAACTGTTTGACTTTTTCACCGGAATTGTGCGCGAAATCCGATTCTCAGTATGGAGGTGAAGAGATGCGTATGAAAAAAACGATTGCTTTTCTGCTGGCGGCGGTATTGGTCCTGGCCGCCTCTGTCACGGTCCTCCCGTCCGGCGCCGAGGAGAGAGACGCCGTACCGGCTTTGCCGTCTCTGGGCGCGCTGCCGGGCGGTGTTACCGTCCTGGCCGAATATAATGGGATTCGACTGAGTATCGACGCGGAGCTTCGTTTGCTGACAGTCGAGGACCTGGTTTCCGGGAAGGTTTGGATGTCCGGCGCCACAGAGGATCGGTTCGACTTTGAAACAGCGGGCCTGAGCGACGGCAACAAGAGCAACTACCGCTCCCTGTTCTCTTTTACCTATGTGGATGTCGCCAATAACAGGGCGACGCCGCAGACACGCTATAGCGAGACAGAAAACGCAACGGTGATCGCGGAGCGGATTGCAGACGGAACACGGCTCACCTATTCCTTTGCCCGGATTGGGATTACCTTCACCCTGGAGTTCTTGCTGGAAAAAGACGGGAAGCTGATCGCCCGCCTTCCCGCCAACGGCATTCAGGAAAGCGGCACCAATGTGGTGTTGACGTTCGATATGCTGCCCTTTATCGGGGCGGCCGACCGCTTCGTGAACGGCTATATCCTCGTACCGCAGGGCTGCGGCGCGCTGGTACGGTTCGACGAGTATCTGGAACGGCCCGATGTGGCGCCGATGGAGTTCGGGGTTTACGGGCGCAAGAGGGTCTCCAGCTGGGATTACTGGGCCAATTCCGCCACCCAATTCGGCTATTATGACGCCCTGCTTCCCCTTTACGGGGTGCGGCACGGGGAGACGGCATTTCTCGCCGTGGCCGAAAACGGGGAGTTCGACGCGACCATTTCGCTGATGCCCGGCACCGACACCCTTCCGCTGACCTACGCCAGCTTTCGCTTCACCCAGCGCTATCAGTTTGAGGTCATGCTCTCCAACTTGAGCGGGGGCAACGCGACATTCGCCACAAAAACGGACAGGACGCGCATGGAGCGCGACTGCACGGTTTCGTTCACCTTCCTCAACGGGGACGACGCCTCCTACAGCGGTATGGCGCGGAATTACCGCGCCCGCCTCCTGGAGGAGGGTGTTCTCAGCCATGCCGCGCTGGACGGAGAGATGCCGCTGGGCATAGAGTTTTTCATGGGCGCGGACGAAGGGAACCGGGAGAGGTTCGTCATGGGGAATACCTTCGTCCCCATGACGACATACAGCCAAGCGGCGGAGATTGTCCAACAGCTGCTGGACCTCGGCGTGAATCGGATGGATGTTTCGCTGAACGCTTGGTACAAGGGCGGTTACGGGGGCTGGCGCTGCCCTCCAATCTGAAGCCGGAGTCGAAGCTCGGAGGAAAATCCGGATTTACGGCGATGTCCGCGCTGCTGGATGAAAAGGATATCCCGCTGTACGCCCGTGTGAATTACATGCTCCCGGGGTCGTGGAATACGAGCTACTCCCCGCGCAGTGATATCGTATTGGATGGCGCGGGTATTTTTGACAGAAACAGCAGCGAACACGTTTTGAAAGCGTCGGCGGGACTGCGGCTTTTGAACCGGGAGCTAAAAAACTTTTCAAAGCTCGGCGCCGGCTTGATGTTTGAGCAGACGGGCCTGTACCTCTACCACGACTATGCCCGCTCCGGAGACTTGTTCCCGCGCTCCGTTACGGCGGACGGCTTATACGCGCAGCTGAAGACCGCCGCGGACGCGGGGCTGCCCGTGGCGATGGAGGGCGCCAAACAGTACCTGCTTCCGCTGGTCTCGCGCATCTACAATATGCCGATCATCAACGGCGGTTATGTATTGTTTGACGAAACGGTGCCATTTTTGTCGCTGGTGCTGCACGGATCCATCCCCTACACGGCCAATCCCGGCAA
>WRLJ01000289.1 GCA_009777685.1 Oscillospiraceae bacterium
AACGGCCTCTATATCACCAAGCCGTACTTCCGCCCCGGCGTGGGCGTCACGCTGGTCATGGCCAAGCCCGTCTACACGCCCCAGCATGAAACGATGGTGCTGCTGATTTGCGCGCCGATGGCCCCGGTGGAGGACACCCAGACCCTGCTGCAAAGCTATATGCTGATCATCTCGGCGGTGTCGCTGGGCGCGGCGATGGTGATCGCCTACCTCAGCTCGCGCATGTTCGTGCGGCCCATTCAGGACGCGGAACGGGCGGCCAACCGCGTCGCGCTGGGCGACTATTCCGAGCGCATGAACTCCAAAGACGGCAGTGAGCTGGGCGATCTGGCGCGCGCGCTGGACCACATGGCCGACCAGCTCAGCCAGCTGGAATCCATGCGCCGTGATTTCATCGCCACCGTCTCCCACCAGTTCAAGACGCCGCTGTCGATCATTCAGGGGCATACCGAGTGGGTGCAGGACTCGCTGCCCGGGACAGAGGAGGAGGCCCTGCGCGGCTCGTTTGACGTCATTACGGACGAGATCGCGCGGCTGGACCGCATGTGCCGGGACATCCTGAAGCTGTCGGAGCTGCAAAGCGCGGCCGGCCCGCAGGGCTTTACCGATCTGCCCCTGCGGGCGTTCTGCCAGGATATCCTGCACTCGCTGGAGATTCTGGCCACCGATATCTCTTTTGCGCTGGATATCCCGCCGCGCCTGCGCGTGAAGGCGCACGCGGCGGATTTGGAGCATGTGTTCCGCAACATCCTGCAAAACGCCATCCTCCATTCCGGCGCGTCCCGCGTGGATGTCCGCGCCGACGCCGAGGGCGACCGCGCGCGCGTGACCATCCGCGACGACGGCAAGGGCATGACCGCCGAACAGGCCGCGCACGTCTGGGACCGTTTCTACAAGGGCAACCAGCAGGACCGCTCCGGCAGCGGCCTGGGCATGTCCATCGCGGCGGCGGTGATTGCCAACCACGGCGGGGCCTACGGAGTGGAAAGCGCGCCGGGGAAGGGAACGGCAATATGGTTTACGCTGCCGGTTTGATCATGATTTTGCCGGCTGTGTATTGCATTATCCGCGCAAACAGAGTACAATAATAACAAGGGGGCGTTGCGATGAGAGCGCCAAGGGTCTACCTGGAAACCACTATGTTCAACTTCTGTTTTGCCGACGACGCGCCCGACAAGCGGCAAGACACCCTGAAATTGTTTGCGGAAATCCAAGAGGGCAGATATGAGCCGTATACCTCATTCGTGGTCGTGAACGAAATCGAGCAAACCTCGGACGCGCGAAAACGCGAAAGTATGCTCGCGCTCATCAATCAATACAGTATAGGTGTGCTGGCGGACGATTCCGAGGCGGACGCGTTAGCCGACATCTATATCCGCGAGGGCATCATACCCGTAAAATACCGCGACGACGCCCTGCACATCGCCGTGGCGGCAACGCATGAAATGCATATTGTTTTAAGCTGGAATTTCCAGCATATCGTCAGGCTGAAAACCCGCAACGGCGTCAACGCGGTCAATCTCCGCGAAGGCTTCAGAACGATTGAGATATGTTCGCCGAAGGAGGTCATCGAAGATGCTTCAGAATGAACCTGACCCGATGAAGGAACTCCACGCCATCCGCGTCAGAAACTTTGAACAGACCCGGCATTTGTCGCCGGAAGAGCGGAGCCGTCTGCGTCTTGAATCCGTTTTGCCCGTCGCCGAGCGCTATGGGTTTCGTATCGTTTCCAAACCGAACCGCCGGATGTCCGGAAATGGATATCCGGCACGGGAGAACATCGCGGAACATTAAAAAGCGGATATTTCCGCGCAGACGCGGCGCGCGCGCCGCGGGAGGCAGCCATGTTTGACGCGGCGCTTGTAAAGGACCGGCTCATAGAATGGATATCCGCCTATTTCCGCGACAACGCCCCCCCGGGCGCCAAGGCGGTCGTCGGGATCAGCGGCGGAAAGGACAGCTCCGTCACCGCCGCGCTGTGCGCGGCGGCGCTGGGCCGTGAGCGTGTCCTGGGCGTACTGATGCCGCAAGGGGAACAGCCGGACATCGACTCCGCCTATGCGCTCTGCGAGGCCTTGGAAATCCCCTATGTGGAGATCAATATCGGGTCTCCGGTACAGTCGCTGTATGACGCGATCCGGGCGGCCGGTCTTGAGCTAAACCTCGCGGCGACCGTCAACACGCCCGCGCGGACGCGCATGGCGGCGCTGTACGCGGTTTCCGCGATCGCGGGGGGGCGTGTGGCCAACACCGGCAACCTCAGCGAGGACTGGGTCGGCTACTCCACCAAATTCGGCGACGGGGCGGGGGATTTCAGCCCGCTGGCCCGCCTGACCGTGACCGAGGTGAAGGCTGTCGGGCAGGCGCTGGGGCTTGCGCCGGCGCTGGTCGGCAAGACGCCGCTTGACGGTCTTTCCGGCAAAACCGACGAGGAAAATCTGGGGTTTTCTTATGCGGTTTTGGACCGCTATATCCGCGAGGGCGTGTGCGGGGACGCGGCGATCCGGGGCGAAATCGACCGCCTGCACGCGATGAACCGGCATAAGTGCGAGCCCATGCCGGTCTTTGAGTATCCGCCGACGCCGGCGGAGAACCATTCATCGTATTGATGCCGGCTAACGGCCGTATACCTCTGCGTCCCCTACACGGTTTTCCGCCCCGTCCATCCGTAGGGCGCGACGACCTCGGCGCGCCGCGTTTGCCCCACCGCACAGACCGTAGGGGACGCAGACCTCGGCGTCCCGCAGGTTATCCGCAAACTCTCGGGGGAACGGGTTTTCACCGTTTGCCCGTGCGGCTGTGGGTT
>WRLJ01000290.1 GCA_009777685.1 Oscillospiraceae bacterium
TCCTGCCCAATCCCCGCTGTCTGCCCCATGCCTATACGCCTCCGGAGACAGCCGGGGATCAGGCCGTTTCCGGCGGGGCCGGAGATGTTTTCAGCCTGGGCAGAATCGCCTACGCGCTGTTTAACGGCGGCGCTTTGCCGGACAACCCCGGCGATCAGACGCCGCCCAAGGATGCGCCGCCGTGGCTTGCGGAAATCATCTTGCGAGCCTGTCAACCGGCCCCCGCCTTGAGATGGGCGTCCTTGCGGCACTTTTGCGATGCCCTGGAAAGCCATTGCGTACCGGCCATGCCCGTCGTCGCCATGCCGGTCATGCCCGTGGTCGGCATTCCCAAAGCCCCGGCGTCCGCTCCGCCCGCTCCGGCGGAGGGCGGGACGGCCAGCGCCGCGCCGGAAAACGCGGAGCCGGAAAGCGAGACGCGGGAAGACCATCTAAGCCCGGAGGAAATGACCGGCCTGTATCCCGCCCTGACCCCCTACTTCGCGGTCTTTGACGCACAGCGCTCCCAGACATTCCGGCCGCCGAAGGCACAGGCGCGGGAAACCATGCAAATGCAAATCATAAACCGGAAAAAGGGACTTCCCTGGGCGTTGATCGCCGCCGCCGCCTGTGCCGCGGCCGTGATCCTGTATGCCGTTCTTACCGTGATATTGGGTTTGCCAACGATAGGCTAGCCGCCCCGGAGACCGCCGCCGTAAAATAACCCGCCCCCGAAAGATATCGGGGGCGGGCTTCTATTTGTCTTAGCGTCGATTAGCCGGCGACGTACACGTCATTGATAGAGCCGGCTTCGATGGTCACTTCTTCCTCCGCCGGAGTGCCTGTGATGACGACCTCCACGGGAATCTCGGCGCTTTCGATCACACCGTTGTTGTCGATCTCGGCGTCCGCGGCCTTGACGGTCAGCTCATGGATCGTGCCGTTGTTTTCGACGACCGCGCCGACAGCGGCACCAGACAGCGTCAGGGATTCAACCGCCGCGTCCTCGGTGATGATGATCTCAACCAGAGCCGCCCAGACCGTCAGGGACTCAACCGTGCCCTCAACGGTAACGACCGTCTCCGCGGCAATCTGCAATTCACCGACTTCGCCCGCAATGGTAACCTCGACCTCGGCGTCCACGAACACAGCCGCGACGCTGCCGTCGATCACGACATCCTGCGAACCGCCCACGACAATAAGCTCTACCGTGGCGTCTTCACTTTCAACGGTAATGCGAACCGCGTCGCTGCCGGTCACCTTGTCGATGATGATCTGCTTGATGGCCGTGGTGCCCGTGATGATGATGGAGTTGGCGCCGCCGCCTCTGACGACCAGCGAGCCTTCCACGTGGACGCTGTCCAGGGTCAGGTCGCTGTCACCCGCGCCCGGGGCAATGATGAGATTGCCGCGGATGATGGTGTCGTGCAGGGTGACGTTCTCAGCGCTGATGATCACGTTGCCCATGACCTCGCCCAGAGTGACAACCGCGTCGTCCTCGTCAATGTACTCCGCCGCGGCGTTGTTGATCGCCGCGAGAATCTGCGCGCGGTCCAGCTGGATCTCGGGGAAGAAGTTTCCGGCGGGATCGCCGCTCACAAATCCGCCCTCCAGCATCGTGTACAGCCACGGCTTGGCGCCGTCAAAGATCTCGTCCAGATCGGCAAAGTCGGGAACCTTGTCGGCCGGCGCCTGGCTCAGGCCCAGAGCCTTGCCGAGGAAGATCACGAATTCCTGACGGGTCAGAAGACCGTCGGGATTGTAAGCGCCTTCGCCCACGCCCTCTACAACGCCGGCCGCCTCGAAGGCGCCGATGGCTTTCTTATACGGGGAATCCGCTACGTCGTTGAACGTGGGATCCGCTTCCGGGAAACCCAGAACCTGATTCAGGATGTACGCAAACTCCGCGCGGGTAACGCCCTTGCCGGGCTGAACCGCGTCGTCCTCAGCGATCAGATCGCCCCACTTGTTCACCGCGTCGGTATACCACTCGCCGTCAGCGACATCTGTGTACGCGCCGGTGGGGATAAACATCACCGAGAGGATAAACGCGACGATTAAGACCCCGAGAATCGGTTTTCTTTTTGCAGACATGATAAACACACCTATCTTTCTTGTTTGGTTTTTATCATTATGCCATATCCCCGTAATGAATGTCAAGCCTTTTTTAACAAAAGTGAAAAAATATTTTTGCGCCGGTGTACACAAATTCACAGGCCGGACGGAACCGTTTCCCGGAGACGCCGCAGGAAAAGCTCCGCCGCCTCCTCTTTATCGGGTAGCCGGACGCCGCTCTGACCCCGGCGCGGCGTCCGCGCCTCCCCGGCCAGGGCGGCGATGCCGTCCGCTATGCCGGCGGGCTTTCGCGGGTCGAATAAAAACGCGGGGCGGCCGGACAGCAAATCCGTGTGCCCCTTGATCCGGCTCGCCGCCAGAGGCAGCCCGCAGGCCATCGCCTCCATAACGCCCGCCGGCATTCCTTCTGAAAGGGAAACGGACAGCGCCCCGTCACAGGCCCGGAGCAGCGGGGCGGTATCCGGCACATATCCCAAAAAGCGGACGCGCCCGGCGACGCCCAGCCGGTGCGCCAGCCGCCGCGACGCCTCCAGCCGCTTACCGTCCCCGGCCAGCAGCAGCGTCACCTCCGGCCGGCGCGCGGCCATCTGCCGCATCGCTTTCAGCAGCGGCTTGTGATTTTTCCGTCCGGAGAACTCCGCGGCGTATAAAATTAAGATGCCGTCCGGAAGATTCAGGGTCCGGCGGAGCGACGCCTTTTCCTCCGGGCAGGCGGGACGGAAGCG
>WRLJ01000291.1 GCA_009777685.1 Oscillospiraceae bacterium
CGACCAAGCGCCCGGAAGCGCCGGTGTTTCCCGGGCCCCCCCCCGCCACAGGCTGCCGGTGGTGATAGACGGAGTTATATCGATAGCCGCCGCGCTGCTGGCCTCGGCGGCGGTCCCGCTCTCGAAACACTACATGATTCCATCGCACCTCTCGCGGGAGCCGGGCTACGCCGCGGCCGCGCGAAGCCTGGAGCTTAACCCGCTTTTGACCCTTGAAATGCGCCTCGGCGAGGGAACCGGATGTCCCATAGCCATGCAGATTGTGGACGACGCCCTGGCGATAATGAACTCCATGAACACCTTCGACGGGGTATCGCTGGAGTCCGAGTACCGGGGAAAACTGAAAACCTGACGCTAGTTTACGGTTGCGCGTGAGCGCCGTTTTGTCCCATAGCTGCGGCGTCCCGCTTACATTTGTTTCAGAACGGGTTCTAATTATTTTGGCGCGGGCTGCCGATAAAAAATCTGGAACGTGAATGCTGGGTTTTGTATGGAGAGTGACTTCGTATGGTTAAGAAGAAACGCGTTGTGTGCGTTGTTCTGTCGCTCCTGTTTGTGCTGGGAATTATAGCCTGCGCGGAAGTCAGTTCCGCTTCGGGGAAGCGCCGGTTGTCGGTGGTGCTGTTTCCAACGGAAAATACCACGGACATACAGGTGTGGGAGAGCAGATATTTCCCGTACAGCGTGCTGGAGCAGAGAATGACGGAATATCTGGCCACGCTTTTCAACGATTCGCCGCAGGTAGATGTTACGATTCTGGACGAAAACGGCATGAATCGATGGCTGGATCAACCCATCCGCGCGGAGGACATGGCGGTTCAGATGGAGCTTTACGGCGCCGTGCTTAAGGAGCGTGACGTACTCGGCAGCATAGAAACGGGCAGCGTGAAGCTGCGCGTAAAAATTTATGACGCGTCGGAACCAGATCCGTTCGTAACGCGCGTAGCCACCGGAAGCGACAGGCGCTATACGTTTGACCCCGGCGACGACAGGCTTTTCTGGCTCAACGCCACGGTCGTGTCGCTTCCGATTCCGTTCAGAGATGGTATGGATTTGCTGGGTTTAACCAGAAATACATACAGAGGGCAGAGGATGAGTCGTCCGACGTGGCAGCAGTTTGCCGGGACATCGCACTGGCAGGCGATCAAAAACGGCGTGAAAGACGCGTACGACGAGGCAATGAGCCACGTATCTTCAGTAATGAAGCGCAACAACCCTGATATGTACGAGTTTGGAGCGCCTCCCTTCAATCCTTTTGTCGTAAATATAGGACGCATAATTTCTCCCACGGCAACTTCCACGCGCCGAAGGAGGGAGTATATAATTTCCATAGGGCGGGAGGACGCGCTCAAGATCGGAGACGTTCTGGAAGTCGTGCGCAGCGACACTTACGTGACGGTTGACCCTGAAAACCCCATTGCCGTCATTCCGAACGTCGTGGGCAAAGTCAGAGTAACCGCGCTGCAGGAGCGTACCGCGATAGTGAGGGTAATTCAGGACAACCGCAGAGAGCCTATACAGCTCATGGATTTGGTAATGAAGTCCAATTAGACAGGCCGGAGGTGTTGAAAATAAAATGGAAGCCGAATACGCTATGATGAATTCGCCGCTGCGCGTGAGACGAAAGCTGGCGTTTGCCGTGACGTTCGCGCTTTTCTTTTGCGCCTTGCTCGTTTTCGCGGCGGAGGCGCGCGCTAACGGCAACATACACGCCGACTGGCCTCCCCCGGATCCGGTTCCGCCTTCAAGGGGAACGGTGCGCAGGGCCCCGGTCAGGCAACCGGCCAGGAGAGCGCCGGCAAGACCTGAGGAGGAGCAAAAAGTTCAGCCGCAGCCGGCAGAACCCCCGCAGCCCAGTTCGCTGGAAATGGGTATACGAATGATGGAACAGGCGCGCTACTCGCGTGCCAAGCTTTATCTGCAAAAAGCCGTGCAGGAGGAGCGCGACAACCCATACGCTTGGTACTGGTACGGGCTGGCGCACGACAAAATCGGCAAATTTCAGCAGGCGCAGTTTTTTTATACGCGGGCGCTTGAGCTGGATCCGGCATTCCCTCCTTTTGTGCGGGTTGTTGCATACCCGAGCGACGGCAGCCGCATACCGTTGTGGGATCCGCTGCGGCCGGCGAGGGTTTACCCGGTTGAGTCAGGATCGTACGGAGTGGTGACAGTGCCGCCAGGCTCGCCGGAATCCACGCCTCGGACGTACATGCCGTATGTAGATCCAAGCCTGCCGAGAGTTCCGGTTTACGTTCCTCCCGATGTCCCTTCTCCTCCCGGCGACGCGGTTCAGCCACCGGTATACGTACCGCCCTATTTCTCGGCGCAGCCGCCTGTTTACCCGATGTATGACCAAATAACGACAGCGCCGATCTACGCGCCGCCCAGCCCCGCCAACCCGGCGGGAGCATGGCCCGTTTACACGCCGCCCCCGCCCGGAGTCGTCAGTCCGACCGATTATCCGATGCCTCTGCCCGATTTGCCGCCGACTCTGCGCTGAAAAGAGGTAAGTAATAAATGAAAAAATTTTATCTGTTTTTCTTTACGTCGTTCCTGATTGTTCTATTCTGTAATGTGCCGGCCGGGGCGAAGCTCTACATAGCGGAGCCTTTGCTCGTCAACCAGCCGCCTTACGCGGGTATGAGATTTTACGTCTACAGGCCCTATAATATGCCAAAAGACTGGTACGCCACTTTTGACGGGTATCCCGTGATCAGGAACAAAGACGGGGTATGGGTGTACGGCACGTACTCCGGCCCGAATCTGATACCGACCCA
>WRLJ01000292.1 GCA_009777685.1 Oscillospiraceae bacterium
AAACGCGGGCGACCGGGACGGTCGCCCCTACAACCGGCGTAAACCTTTAGATTTTACATTGTACTGCACAGGAAAAACCATCCTTATGCTATAGGAGACACCCGTATGTTCCAACTTCACGCCACCGAGGGCCGGGCGCGGCGCGGCAGTTATCAAACGGCGCGCGGGACCGTCCAGACGCCCGTGTTTATGAACGTCGGCACGCAGGCGGCCATCAAGGGCGCTCTGTCCGGCGATGACCTACGGGAAATCGGCTGCCAGGTTCAGCTGTCCAATACCTACCACCTGCACTTGCGGCCGGGGGAGGACGTCGTGCGCGGTCAGGGCGGCCTGCACCGCTTTATGCGCTGGGACGGCCCGATCCTGACCGACAGCGGCGGGTTTCAGGTCTTCTCCCTCGCCAAGCCGCGCGATATCGCCGAGAAAGGCGTGACCTTCGCCTCGCACATCGACGGGCGCGCCGTCTTTATGGGGCCGGAGGAGAGCATGGCCATCCAGAGCGCGCTGGGGTCCGATATCGCTATGGCGTTTGACGAATGCGTGGCCAACCCCTCGCCGCGCGCCTACGTCAAAGCCTCGGCGGAGCGGACGGCGCGCTGGCTGGCGCGCTGTAAGGCGGCGCTGGAGCGGCTTTCGCAGGACGGTCCGGTCAACCCGGCCCAGGAGCTGTGGGGCATCAACCAGGGCGGCGTGTATGACGATCTGCGGCTGGCCCATATAGAAACCATCGCCGCGCTGGATTTGCCCGGCTACGCCATCGGGGGGCTGGCGGTGGGCGAGGAGGCGGCGGTGATGTATCATATCCTGGACGTGCTGGAGCCGGCCATGCCGGCGGACAAGCCGCGCTATCTGATGGGCGTCGGCACGCCGGGCAACCTGCTGGAGGCCGTTTGGCGCGGCGTGGATTTTTTCGACTGCGTGATGCCGTCCCGCAACGCGCGGCACGGGCATCTGTTTACATGGCAGGGCGTCCGCAACCTCAAAAACGAGAAATACAGGCATGACCCGCTCCCCGCCGATGAGGACTGCGCCTGCCCGGTCTGCGGGCGCTATTCGCGCGCGTATCTGCGCCACCTGTATAAGGCGGGGGAAATGCTGGCGATGCGGCTGGGGGTCATGCACAACCTGTATTTTTACAACGACCTGATGGCCCGTATCCGCCGCGCGCTGGAGGAAGGGCGGTTCGAGAGCTTCAGGAACGAATACGCGGCGCGGCTGGATGCGCGGATTTAGGGCTTGCATTTCCGCCGAAATGCCGATATAATGATTTTTGTATTTCTTTTGGGAGGTGAAACTGTGATTGCTGAACTGTCCAGACTGGCGCTGTTGGTGGGGGATGGAGGGGTAGGGGATGATCTGCCCGGGGGGCTCTTCGGGGACAACCCCTTTATATCGACCTTTCTGATGATGGGCGCCCTGGTCGCCGCGATGTATTTCTTTATGATCCGCCCGGAGTCCAAGCGCAAAAAGGCCGCCAATAAAATGCGCGAGGAGCTGATTGTCGGCGACGAGGTCACGACCCTCGCCGGAATCGTAGGGCGCGTCGTGTCCATCAAGGACGACACCGTCGTTGTGGAAACCGGAGGCGACAAAACGCGCCTGACCTTCGTCAAGGGCGCCATTTCCTCCAGAACGGAGAAAATTTCGTCCTAGGCGGCGCGCCGCCCGGCTCATATCCCGTCCATTCCCCGCATATAGTAGCGCAACGACTGCTGTAGGGGGAGTGACGCGATATGCGCAGACACGAGGACAAACCGAATCTGCTCCGCGCGGCGCTGATCGGCGCCGGCATCGGCTTTGCCGTATTGCTCGGGCTGATCCTGCTGTTTTCCAAGCTGGTCGAGACCGGCGCGCTGGCGGAATCCGGTATGTTGCCGGCGGTGCTGGCCTCCGTCGCGGCGGGCGTCCTGACGGGAAGCCTGATTGCCGTGCGGTCGGCGGGCGCGCAGCGATTGCTGCTGACCGGTCTGCTGGTGGGGTTTTCCATGTTCGCGGTGATTTTCTGCGCGGGGCTGGTTTCCTCGTACCCCGATGTACGGAACCTGCCGGCAATGGCCGCCGTCACCCTGCTCTGCGGACCTCTGGGCGCGCTGCCCGCGCTGCTGCGGACGCACCGGGGCAGGCGCGCGCGCCGTCCGGCGCGGCGCTGACACAAGGGATACTTTGTTAAGGAGTGACACCCATGAAACACATCCAAACCATCAGCCGCGGGACGCTGACGCGCAGCCTGGCCCACGGCGGCTGCGGCGAGTGCCAGACCTCCTGTCAGTCGGCCTGCAAGACCTCCTGCACCGTGGCCAACCAGAAGTGCGAGAACCGGCAAAACCGGCTCAAACGTCCGCTGGGGGACAGGAAGGCTTCGCAGTAGTCCATCCCTCTCAAGCCCTCCCGCAGCTCTCAGCTGGCGGGGAGGGCTTTTGCGTATTTTCCGTTCGTGGGGCGCGACGACCTCGGCGCGCCGTGTTTGCCCATTTTGCGCGCCCGGGGAAACGGACGGACGCACGAAGTGCGTCCCTACAGGGCATGGGGGAATCCCCGAAAAACCTTGTAGGGGCGGCAATCTGCCGCCCGTGGTTGCCGATGGATGGACGATTACGGGTATGGTTGAATGCGCGGGCGCACGGAAAACCCACGGCGCGCCGGGGGCGTCGCGCCCTACGGTTTGTGCGGTTGGGGGCAAACGGGGTGCATGGGTAAACGCGGGCGGCCGTCCCGGTCGCCCGCGGACGCCATATATGGCGTCCCTAC
>WRLJ01000293.1 GCA_009777685.1 Oscillospiraceae bacterium
GCCCCCTCCGCCCGTCATTGCGGGCCTGCCCCGCACTCCCCCGGGAAATCGCTAATCCGGGGGGATTGGGGGTCAAGCCCGCAATGACGAAAATAGGGTTTTGCGCCCCGCCCTGCGTAGGGCGCGATACGGGCAACGTAAATGCTCTTGCCCTGGGCAAAACCGCGCCGCGCTTGTCTTTCCCGGCGGGTGCGTATATAATGGGTTTCCGTCAATGCGGCAAACCGAACGCTGATATGGAAAGGAACATCGCTATGGATTTTTTTCAAGCCGTCGAAGCCCGGTATTCCCACAAGGAGCGTTTTCTGCCGGACCCCGTGCCGCTCGCGGACCTTGAGCGGATTGCCGCGGCCGGGCTGGCCGCGCCTACGGGGACCAACAGCCAGTGTGTCCGGCTGGTCCTTCTGCCGGACGGGGACGCGGTGCGGGCGCTGTGCGGAGTCTCCCCGACCGCGGGGATGCTGACGGCCCCGGCGGCGATTGCCGTGCTGACCGACGGATCCACGCAAACGGGAGAATGGAACTTCGAGGTCGAGGATTATGCCGCCGCCGCCGCGCAGATGCTGCTGGCCGCCACAGCGCTCGGATACGTCTCGGTCTGGCTGGACAGCCCGTATTTCGACGAAGACCGGCAGAAAGCGGCGCTCGCGGCGCTCGGCGCGCCCGCCGGGCATCATTTGCGCGTCGTTCTGCCGGTCGGACGGCCGGACGGCGAGGGCTCGCGGCGCGGGAAGCTGCCGTTCGGCGAGCGCGTTTCGTACGGCGTCTTCGGCAGGCGCGGGGAATAAGCGCCGGAACGGCCTCCGCACAAGCCGTTGTCACGCGGAGGCCGTTGTTTACTACCGTCCCAGCAGGATATCCAGCGATTCCTGACGGTTGACTTCCAGATCATAGACGGTGGTCTGGATGTCCGCGAGGTCGAACGGCAGGGCCTTTCCATAGAAATGGTGATCGAAGAACGGCAGGGCCTTTTCCAGGTCCTCCTGCAATACGGCGTGTCCCGTCCAGTGCATACTGACCGCCAGCCGGTCCTGCGCGCCGAGGGACGCGAAGACGTCCCGCGCCGCCGCGTAGGTCGCGTAGGTCGCGGCGGGGCCGATCCAGTCGTTGTCCGTCTCCGATATGATGAACAGAAGCCGCCCGTTTGTCGCGCAGAGGGCGGCCAGCATGTGCTGGTCGACGGGGAGCTGCTCCGGCGCGGAGAAGCGCAGGAACCTGTCATTAAACCAGTGCGGGAAGCCGCCCTGCAGGTTTGACAGGCGTTCCGGCGCGCCCGTCCGCTTCTCCTCCGGCCCGCCGACGGAGCTGTAGTCGTATATGTTCTCCCGTGGGTTGTAGCGGTACATCGAGGCTCCGCCCGCGCCGGAGCAGGCCGGCATGGTGACGCGGATGCGCTCGTCGAACGCTCCGGCGACAAAGGCGGCCTTGCCGTAACGCGAAACGCCGGTCAGAATGGTGTTTTCCGCGCTGATGCCGGTTTCTGCGCCCAGGCCGTTCTCCAGCGCGTCGATGATTTTGCTGCCGCCCCAGCCCCAGGCCATCAGCGTGCCCGTCTGCTCAAACCCGTCGTCCTGGTTATAGGGATACAGGTCGTAGAACGCCCCCGTGCGGGTATGGTCGTCGGCGGCGAGCTGGGGGGTGTTGAACGAGATGACGGCGTAGCCGCTGTCATTGGCGAACTCGTAAGGGATGCCGTGCCCGAGCGGGAAGTCGCCCCACGCCAGCGACAGGGCGATGACGACCGGATACCCGCCCTCCGGGGCCGGGCCTTCGGGCAGAGCGACCAGCGCGTCAAACGAGGCCGTTTTACCGCCCCGCCCGACGGTAACGGTCAGAGCGTCGCCGTTCAGGACGTAGGTGACGGTTTCCTCCGAGCGGTCGGGCCAGAAGCCGTACATATAATACTGGTACAGATCGCGGATTTCCTGCATTCGCACGGCCTGGTCCCACTCGCTCTCCGCCTGCGCGCCCGACAGCAGGGTGAACACGCCGGGCAGGGCGGGGTTTTCCTCCAGCGCCTCCGGCTCTTTGAAGGCGGTGAAGTCGGTCGCGGGCAGCTGCGGCTCGGGCGTCGGCTCCGGTGTCGGCTCGGGTGTGGGAGCGGGGGCGGGCGTGGGTGTGGGCGCCGGCGTCGCCGGAGGCGGGCTTTCCGTCCCGCCGCCCTGACAGCCGCCGAGCAGCAGCGCCGCGGCAAGGATGAGGGCGGCCAATTGTTTTCCCTTCAAGATGGATTCCTCCCTTTTGTGTTTGGGGTGAAGCATCTCTATCATAGCACAGAACCGGGAGGGATACAATCCACGAACAATCTCCCCCGGCGCGCAAATGGGGAAACACGGCGCGATGTGGGCATCGCGCCCTACGGCGTCGCGGAAAACCGTGTAGGGGACGCAGACCTCGGCGTCCCGTAAAATGTCCCCAACCCACACGCGCGGGCAAACACGGCGCGCCGGGGTCGTCGCGCCCTACGGTGGGGCGGTACGGGAACTTTGTCAATCCTCAGTCGGCTTCGCCGACAGCTCCTTTAGGAAAGGAGCCTTGACGGGGTGGAGGCCTTACAGGGCGCGCAAGCCTCCTTTCGTAAAGGAGGTGGCACGCCGCCAGGCGTGACGGAGGATTTTAGGGCGGGCTGCGCGTTTCGGGAACACGGCGGGCGATTGGAAATCGCCCCTACGACGGAGCGGAAAACCGTGTGGGGGCGCACTCTGTGCGCCCGCCGTTTGCC
>WRLJ01000294.1 GCA_009777685.1 Oscillospiraceae bacterium
CCTCCGCCGCCAGCAGGGCCAGCATCACGTCGCCGTGGAGCGGCTGGCCTTTCTCGTCAACGAACAGGCAGCGGTCGGCGTCGCCGTCAAACGCGGCGCCGATGTCATAGCCGCCTTCGCGCACCGCCCTGCCCAGGGCGGCCGGGTCGGTCGAGCCGCATTTGTGGTTGATGTTCATGCCGTCCGGCGAGACGGAAAGAAAGTCGCATTGCTTAAAGGGAATCCGGCGGAACAGCGCCGGAGCCGTGGCGCAGGCCGCGCCGTTGGCGCAGTCGACCAGCACGGACAGCCCGCTCACCTCGCCCGTCACCGCGGACAGAAGGCTTTCCTCATAGGAGGCCAGCCTATCCTCCGCGTGGCGCACGCGGCCGATCCCGCCACCCGTCTTGTGCGGAACCCCGGTGTCGATCAGACGCTCAATGCGCTCCTCCGCCTCGTCGGGGAGCTTGTAGCCCTCCCCGCTGAACAGCTTGATGCCGTTGTACTCAAAGGGATTGTGCGAGGCGGAGATCATAAAGCCCGCGTCCGCGCCGTCTTTGACCAGAGCCGCCACCGCCGGCGTCGGGGCGACGCCCAGCAGAACGGCGTCCGCGCCCGCGCTGGTGATGCCCGAAATCAGCGCCGCCTCCAGCATATCAGAGGAAACCCGGGTGTCCTTGCCGACATAGAACACGGCCTTGCCTCCCGCCGCCTCCGACAGGACGCCGGCCGCCGCCTGCCCGATCCGGTAGGCCATGGAGCAGTCCAGCTCCACGTTGGCAATCCCGCGCACGCCGTCCGTTCCGAAATATTTGCCCATAGATAGCCCCCCCATTTTTTTCTATGCAGAATGTTTCATTATGGATTATGCCGCAGCGCTTTGCCGTAGAACACCGCCAGCAGCACGCCGAACAGCGACTCCGGCAGGATGCCGAGCAGGCCCTCTATCCGGCTCAGTTCCCCGTCCAGTGTGCCGACCACAGACATGTAGGCGACGGAGAGCGCGCTGACCATCGCCGCCAGATTAAACAGGCCGATGAGGGAGCGCGGCGCTTTGCGGATGTTTTTGGCTATCAGTAAAATCGGAACGCCCAGTACCGAGACCAGGGCGGAGATGTCGCGGGTGGTCACCAGTATACTTTCGCCGCCGTCCGGAGCCGCGGCCCGGACGGTCAGAAGATAGGCCGCGCGGAGGACAAACACGGCCAGCAGTAAAATCAGCAAAGCCCGCCCTGTATCGCCCTTTTTGGCCTCCAGAGCCGCGGCCAGCGCAATCAGCGCGTAAACCGCTGTTTTTCCCCCTATATCCCGCGCCGCCGGCCAGAGCGCGGCGGCGCCCCCTTCTCCGTATATCAGGGCCGCCGAGAGGACGGAGGCGGCGATCAGGATGAGAAGAGGCACGCGCATACGGCGCGCGGTTTGGCAAAACAACGCCGTCAAATCAGGATTCCTCCAGTGAGAGCTGGCCCGTTTCGGGCCGCACCACCGGCAGTCCGAGGTGGCGGTACGCCTTTTCCGTCACACAGCGCCCGCGCGGCGTCCGCGTCAGAAAGCCCATTTGCATCAGATACGGTTCGCAGACGTCCTCCAGCGTGACCGCCTCCTCCCCTACCGTCGCGGCCAAGGTTTCCAGCCCCACCGGCCCGCCGCCGTAGTTGCGGATGATCGACTCCATCATGCGCCGGTCGGTGATGTCCAGCCCCAGCCTGTCGATGTCCAGCCGCGCCAGGGCCATGTCGGCCACCTCGCGCGTGATGACGCCGTCCGCCGCGGCCTGGGCGAAGTCGCGCACGCGCTTGAGGATGCGGTTGGCCACGCGCGGCGTGCCGCGTGAGCGCGAGGCGATCTCCGCCGCGCCGCCGTCCTCGATGGGGATATCCAAAATCCGGGCCGAGCGCCGCACGATGGTCGCCAGCTCCTCCGGCGTGTACAGCTCCAGCAAAATCGGAATGCCCAGGCGGTCACGCAGGGGCTTTTTGATCTGCCCCGCCCGCGTGGTCGCGCCG
This sequence comes from Oscillospiraceae bacterium, assembly GCA_009777685.1. Lineage (GTDB taxonomy): Bacteria > Bacillota > Clostridia > Oscillospirales > UBA929 > WRLJ01. Next base: position 1,986 of record WRLJ01000294.1, read on the forward strand.
ATGAGGGTAAACCGCTTCAAGGGCAGCGGCAGGATTCTGGCCCCCGGCCCCTTGCCGATGATGATATCCACGCGGTAATCCTCCAGCGCGGGGTACAGCACCTCCTGCACGTTGGCGTTCAGGCGGTGTATCTCATCGACGAACAAAATTTCCCGGTCCTCCAGGTTGGTCAGCAGCGACACCAAATCCCCCGCCTTTTCCAGCAGCGGGCCGCTGGTCACGCGGATGCTGACGCCCATCTCATGCGCGATGACATTGGCCAGCGTCGTCTTGCCCAGCCCCGGCGGGCCGTAGAGCAGGACGTGGTCCAGCGCCTCGCCGCGCATCAGCGCGGCCTTGATATAGACTTGCAGGTTTTCCTTGGTGCGCTCCTGCCCGATATATTCGTCAATCCTCCGGGGGCGCAGGGTCGCCTCGGCGTCGTCGGAGCGCAGCAGGCTGGGGGCGACAATGCGCTCCTCATCCTCGCCGATGTATCCGCCGCGCGGATCGTCAAAGTCAATGGCCATGTGTGAATTCTCCTTTGCTTTGTCTTTTGCGCTGTCTTTGCCTTACCCCGTCCGTAGGGCGCGACGCCCTCGGCGCGCCGTTGCCCGTTTCCTCCTCCCGCCGCCCTGCGGGCGGCACCCTCCTCTGGGAGGAGGGCAAGGGCAAGACCCGGAATTTTCGAGAAAACCCCCTTGCCTCCCTCCCAGAGGGAGGTGGCCGCCGACAGGCG
>WRLJ01000295.1 GCA_009777685.1 Oscillospiraceae bacterium
GCGCGCGTGTCCGTGCGGGAGGACCTTCTGCCGGAGCAGGGCCGGATGTTCGTAATCGCGGAAAAGGACGGCTAAACGCCTTCCGGATCAGCAAACGCAAGCGGCGCGCCCGTCGGGCGCGCCGCTTGCTATAAAACCGTCAGCTTTAGAAAATATGGAAGGTCAGCACCAGCGCGGCGAACACGATGGACACCATCGAGCTGAGTTTAAGCAGAATGTCGATGGACGGGCCGCAGGTGTCCTTGAGCGGGTCGCCGACCGTGTCGCCGACGACGGCGGCCTTGTGGGCGTCGGAGCCTTTGCCGCCGTGGTTGCCCGCCTCGATGTACTTTTTGGCGTTGTCCCAGGCCCCGCCCGAATTCGCCGTCATAATCGCCATCATAAAGCCGCTGGCGGTACAGCCCATCAGCAGGCCGATCACGCCGTTGGGGCCGAGAATCAGCCCGGTCACAATCGGCGCGGCGATGGCCAGCAGCGTGGGCAGGATCATCTCGCGCAGCGCCGAACGGGTGCAGAGGTCCACGCATCTGGCGTAGTCGGCCTCGGCCTTTCCTTCCATCAGCCCCGTGATTTCACGGAACTGACGCCGCACCTCCACAACGATTGCCTGGGCGGCCCGCCCCACGGACTTCATGGTCATCGCCGTAAACAGGAACGGGAGCATCGAGCCGATGAACAGCCCCACAAGGACCGTGGGATTGTCAATCCTCAAATCCAGGAAAAATTCAAAATCCGGGTTGGTGTTGGCTGCGATATCGGCGACCAGCACCTCGATCCGGTCGATATACGCGGCGATCAGCGCCAGCGCCGTCAGCGCCCCCGCGCCGATGGCAAAGCCCTTGCCGACGGCGGCGGTGGTGTTGCCCAGAGAATCCAGGGCGTCAGTGCGCTGGCGCACCTCGGGGTCCATTTTCGCCATTTCGGCGATGCCGCCGGCGTTGTCGGCGACGGGGCCGTAGGAGTCGTTGGCGAGGGTCAGCCCCAGCGTCGAGAGCATCCCCACGGCGGAAATGCCGATGCCGTACAGCCCCAATCCGGGGTTGCTCGCGCCGCCGGAGGCGAAGTAGGACACCAGAATCGACGCGCAGACGAGCAGAATCGGAACGGCGGTGGACATCATCCCCAGCGACAGGCCCTCGATCATCAGCGTGGCCGTGCCGGTTTTCGTCGCGTCCGCCACGGCGCGGGTGGGCTTGTAGTTGTCGGAGGTGTAATACTCGGTGAAGAAGGCGATGCCGACGCCGGCCAGCAAGCCGGATATGACCGCCCCGTAAATGCCGATGTGCTCCCGCCCCAGCATGAACCATACCAGGGGAAACGCGGCAACGGCAATGGCGATCGCCGAGAAGTTCGTGCCCCGGCGCAGGGCCGACAGCAGGGCTTTCTGGGTCGCGTTCTCCTTAGTGCGGATCAGGAAGGAGGCGATGATCGTAACGATCACGCCGATGCCGGCCATCGCCATCGGTATGGTGACCGCCGGACTGCCCGGCGTGTCGTTGAACTGCGGAAAAGCGGCGACCCCCAGGGCGCAGGAAGCGACAATGGCGCCGACATAGGACTCGTACAGATCAGCGCCCATACCGGCGACGTCGCCCACGTTGTCGCCCACGTTGTCCGCGATCACGGCGGGGTTGCGCGGGTCGTCCTCGGGGATGCCGGCCTCGACCTTGCCCACAAGGTCAGCGCCCACGTCCGCGGCCTTGGTGAAAATTCCCCCGCCCACTCTGGCAAAGAGGGCCATGCTGGAAGCGCCCATGCCGAAGGTCAGCATCGCGGCGGTGACCTCCGCGATGCCGAGCTTGAAGACATAATGCAGCAGGTAATACCAGATGGCAAGGTCAAGCAGTCCCAGACCCACCACCGTAAAGCCCATGACCGAGCCGGCCGAAAAGGATACGCGCAGACCCTTGTTCAGGCTGTCCTTACAGGCGGTCGCCGTGCGGGAGTTGGCGGCGGTGGCCAGCTTCATCCCCACAAAGCCCGACAGCGCCGAGAAAAATCCGCCGGTGACGAAGGCGAAGGGGACAAACCAGGTCAGGAAGCCCACGGCGGACATCACACACAGAATCACAAGCATCACGGCAAAGAACCAGGCGACGACGGTATACTGCCGCCGGATAAAGGCGTTGGCGCCCTGCCGGATTTTGGCCGCGATGGACCGCACCTCCGCGCTGCCTTCGGGAAATTTCAGCACCTTGAAGATGGTGAAAACGACGAAGCCGAGCGCGAGTACGGCCGCGATGGGGGTCAGGATCATAAGGTTCACTAAGCTCACTCCCTCAAAAAATGTGCCGCCGGGGTCTTGGCGCGGCTCCCGCAAGGAAACACCAAACCATTATTATGTCAAGCGCACCGGACACAAATGAATTGCGTCTTGCCGCGCTCTTCGCCACAGCGACGCTCACTATATCATAACAAAAGCGCGGAGGAAAAACAAGCATTATTGTTAATTTACATGATTTCGGAGATTTTTGGGTGTATATTGGTGGTTTCAGAGGGCTGCCAGGCCCTGTAGGGCGCGACGACCTCGGCGCGCCGTGGGGTGATCCGGCCCATGCGGAACGCGCCGCGTTGCCCCCGCGCATGTGCGTTGGGGACATTTTGCGGGACGCAGAGGGCTGCGTCCCCTACAGGGTTTTGCGCCCCCCCGTAGGGCGCGATGCCCACATCGCGCCGCGTTCCCGTACACGCCGCGCCCCCCAC
>WRLJ01000296.1 GCA_009777685.1 Oscillospiraceae bacterium
CCTCGGCGGGGGCGTATTCCTCCACACAGAACGGGCAAATCTTCTTGACCAGACGCTGGGCGACGACGCACACCAGCGAGTTGGCCAGCAGATAGTCCTCGATGCCCATATCCAGCAGGCGCACAATGGCCGAAACCGAGTCGTTGGTGTGCAGGGAGGACATAACCAGATGGCCCGTCAGCGCCGCGCGCACAGAGATGCTCGCCGTCTCGGAGTCGCGCGTCTCGCCAATCAGCACGATATCGGGGTCCTGGCGCAGAATCGAGCGCAGCCCGCTCTCGAAGGTCAGGCCCGCCAGGGGGTTGATCTGCGTCTGGTTGATGCGCGGCAGGGTCTTTTCGACGGGGTCCTCGATGGTGGCGATATTGACATGCCGCCGGGCCAGAAATTCCATAATCATATACAGCGTCGTGGTCTTGCCGGAGCCGGTCGGCCCGGTCACGCAGATCAGCCCGTGCGGCGACTGGAGCGCCTTGACCACCTTATCGTAGTCGTCCCGCTCCATGCCGAAGGTGTCGGCGTTGTCCAGCACCGAGCCTTGGCTCATAAAGCGCAGCACGATCTTTTCCCCGTAGACGACGGGCAGGGAGGACACGCGCACGTTGATTTCGATGTCCTGCAGCTTGGCGCGGAAGTGCCCGTCCTGCGGCTGCCGCTTCTCGGCGATGTCCAGGCTGGAGAGAATCTTAATGCGCGAGATGATGGAGTTGTGCATCGACTGGGAGAGCGTCAGGTAGTCCACGATCTGGCCGTCGACGCGGATACGCACCGAGGTGTGCTTGTCGAACGGCTCGATGTGGATATCGCTGGCACCCGCGCTGTGGGCCTTGTATAGGATGGAGTTAATCAGCGTGACGACGGGGGTGTCGTCCGCCGTTTCGGAGATATCGACGTAGGACAGGGCGCTGGTGTCGCCGGCGGCCTTGTTGGCGGTTCCGGCGGCCTTCTGCGTCTCGATTTCGGAATACGAGACGTTGATGGCGCTGATGATTTCGGCCTTCCGGGCGATCTGGACCTCGATGGGCATGTGGGTGATGAGCTTGACGTCCTCGATGGCGTAGTAGTTCAGCGGGTCGTTGATGTTGACGCGCAGGACGTTGCGGTCAATCCCGATGGCGATCAGGCAGTGCTTGGCCGCCACGTTCTTCGGAATCTTGGACACAACCGACAGGTCGACGGGCGCGTCGCTCATCGAGACATAGCGGATGTTCAGGCGCTTGGCCAGCGCGGTCAGAAGGCGGTCCTCCGAGATGATGCCGCTTTCGACCAGCACCTCGCCCAACCGCTTCTTTTCCGGCGACGCCTTCTGGATGACCAGCGCCTGTTCCAGCTGCGCCTCGGATATATACCCCGCGTCGAGCAATACCTCGCCCAGCCGAAGCTGTGTCGTTGCCACTGCCAATGACGTTCCTCCTCAAACAAGCCGTCCCTGTGTTGGATTCATATTCTCTTCCCATACAGTTATAATTATAAGGGAATTCAGAAAAAAAGTCAACTAACATAAAATTAATTTATCTTAATTATTTTCCTGCAATGATCCAGATTCATGATTTCAAGCCCTGTATTTACGCGATGTTTCCTCCCGCGGCAGGATTTTTCAGGGTTGACAGAGGATGGGGAGTGTGTTACAGTTTTTCTTTTGTTCCAGGGGCGCGGGGGCCGGTTTTGCTTGGCCCTCGAAACGGAGAAGGGAGACACGTATTTTATGGTATATCCGGACTTGGAAACCATCCGGGAGCTGGCGAAGGATTACCGGGTCATCCCCGTGTGCCGCGAGCTGTACGCGGACCTGGTGACGCCGATCGCGCTGCTGCGCAAGCTGGCGGCCCGCAGCGAGCGGTATTTTCTGCTGGAAAGCGTGGAGGGCGGCGAGCGCTGGGGCCGGTATACCTTTCTGGGCTGTGACCCGGCGGCGCGGGTCGTATACCGCGGCGGCAAGGTGATTTTAGAGGACGAGGACGGCTCGGTCACCGAAATCCAAACGGACCGGCCCTTTGACTTCCTGCGGGAGTTCATGACGCGCTACCGCGGCCCGAAGCTGCCGGGGATGCCGCCGTTCACGGGCGGTCTGGTCGGCTGCTTCGGCTACGGGCTGGCGGCGGTCACGGAGCCGGCGCTCCGCCTCAAGACGGGCGGCGCGGCCGACTTTGACCTGCTGCTGTTTGACAAGGTCATCGCCTATGACCATCTGCGGCAGAAGCTGACGCTGGTGGACAACATGAAGACGGAGAACGTCGAGCTGGGCTGGGCGACGGCGATGCGCAATCTGGACAGACTGCAGGAGCTGACCGTCGCGCCCCTGCCGCCGGTGACGGAGCCGGCGCCGCCCCCGGCCTTTACCAGCGCGCCGGATAAAGAGGCGTTTTGCGCCAGGGTGGAACAGATCAAACAGCACATTATCGACGGCGATATTTTCCAGGCCGTGCTGTCGCGGCGTTTCACCGGCGCGTACCGCGGCGGCCTGACCGGCGCGTACCGCGTCCTGCGCACGACCAATCCCTCGCCGTACATGGTCTGTATGCGCATCGACGGCTACGAGGTGATCTCCACCTCGCCGGAGACCCTGGTGCGCCTGCAAAACAGGCGGCTCAGCACCTTCCCCGTCGCCGGCTCCCGCCCGCGCGGAAAAACTCCGGCGGAGGACGCCGCGCTGGAGGAAGAGCTGCTCAACGACCCGAAAGAAC
>WRLJ01000297.1 GCA_009777685.1 Oscillospiraceae bacterium
TCAACGAGTCGCGCACCATCGGATGCAGGCGCGGCGGCAGGGGCCGGAACTCCAGACGGCAAAGGGCCTCGGACAGGCGGCCCAGCGCGGTGCGCCGCGGCGGCCGCGAGGCGCTGCCGCTTTCCTCTCTGGCGGTAAAACGCAGGTCGGCCATGCCCTTTTCGGCCACGCCGATGTGCGCCACGGGCCGCCCCACCGGAATCGCGGAGCGGCACAGGCTGCCGCCCTCGTCCAGCACCATCTCAAAGCGCGCGTTGCGTTCGGCGAACAGCGCCGCCAGCTCCCCCGCGCCGTCCGCGCCGCCCAGCTCCTCGTCATGCCCGAACGCCAGAAAGATGTCGCGCGCGGGCGTCACGCCTTCCTCCAGCAATGATTCCACGGCCTCCAGGATGCAGATCACGACGTTTTTGCAGTCCAGCGCGCCGCGGCCCCAGACATAGCCGTCGGCGATGTCGCCCTCGAACGGGCCGTGCGACCACGCGCCCTCCGCGGGGACGACGTCCGTATGGGCGCACAGCAGAACGGGCGCCTTGACGGCCGCCCCGGCGGCCGGGACGGGGGCGGCCCAGCGGTACAGCAGGGAGAAGCCGACATTTTCGCAGAGCAGCGTTTTATGCGTCAGCGGATACCGCTGACGCAGGGCTTCGCGCAGGCGCACCCACTCGCCGTACCCGCCGCGCTCGGCCAGGGAGGCGTGCGAGACGGTCTGGAACCGGATGGCTTGTGACAGGCTCTCGGCGGCGCGCCGCGCCTGCCGCTCATCCACCTCCGGCGGCGGCACATCGCGCCAGCCTCGCCCGCGGAGCCGCCGCCCGCGCAGAAACACACAGACGCAGATCACGATCAGCGCCGCCGCCGGCGCGCACAGCGAAAGGATTTGCAGATATCCCGGCAAAAAGGGTCACTCCTTTTGGGTTGGCTTGGCGCTATTATACCACGAGACCATGACAATTGACAATTGAGAAATTGAGAATGACCTCCCGTTTCCGGCTGGCATGGACGGGCGGTACGGGAATGGACCGAAACGGGGTGAACAGATTGGAGCTGACGACCGACCAGCGGGCCGCCGCGGATATCCGGGGCCGCCCCCTGCTCGTCTCCGCCGGGGCCGGGGCGGGCAAGACCCGCGTGCTGGTGGAACGCCTGATGGGATATCTGTCCGAGCCGGGAGGCGGGCACGGCATCGACCGCTTCCTGCTGATTACCTATACGCGCGCGGCGGCGGGCGAGATGCGGGAGCGGATTCTCAACGCCCTGCGCGAGCGGCTGGCCGATCAGCCGGAGCGGCTGCTGCGCCAGACCGCGCTGGCCCATAACGCATGGATCTGCACACTGCACGCCTATTGTCTGGAAATTTACCGCGAGCATTGCGCCGCCGCCGGGCCGGACGCGGAGGATTCGCTGCCGCCCGATCTGCGCATGGGCGACGAGACCGAGCTGGCCCTGCTTCGCCTGGAGGCCCTCGACGACACGCTCGACGAGTGGTTTGACGCGCCGGAGGACGGCGGCCCGGGGCACGCCGCCCTGACCGATATGGGCGTGGACCGGCGGGGCGACCGCCGTCTGGGGGAGCTGGTTTACGCCGTCTGGGAAAAGACCCGCGCGTATCAGACCGCCGACTGGGAACGCCGCTGTCTGGACATCGCCGGCCGCGAGGTCTGGGAACCCGCCCTGCTGGAAGACGCCCGCCGGGAGCTCGCGCTCTGGCAGGCCCGCCTGACCGCCCTCCGGTTCCCCGCGGACAGCGGTCCGAAAGACGCCGCCCAGCTCTCCGATCTCCACGCCCAGCTCTCCGGACTCCTATCCGCCGCGCACCGCTGGGACACGCTGAGCGCCGCCCTGGCGGACGTTCGTCTGCCCGCGCGCCGTCCCGGGCACGGGCAAAGCCCCTCCGACGTGTTCCTCCAGGCCCTGCGAAGGCGTCTGGAGTCCCTGCGCCACACCTTTTCCGGCAGCGCGGACGAGGGCGAGGCGGACGCGCGGGCGGCCCTGCCCGCCGCGCGCGCGCTGCTGGAGGCCGCCCGGCGCTTTGACCGGCGCTACAGCGACGCCAAGGCGGGGCGCAAGCTGATGGACTACCACGATTTGGAACGCTTCGCGCTGCGCGTGCTGAGCGGCCCGGACGGCGGCCCGTCCGCCGTCGCGCGCAAGATCAGCCGCCGGTTTATTGAAATTTTCGTCGACGAATATCAGGACATCAACCCTCTCCAGGACCGCATCGTCCGCCTGCTCTCCCGGGAGGGCCGCAACGTGTTCCGCGTCGGCGACGTGCGCCAGTCTGTGTACCGGTTTCAAAACGCCGATCCGGGGCTGTTTATGGAGAAGTACGCGCGCTATGCCCGCTGGCGGCCGGACAGCCCGCCGGAGGACACGGATTCCGGCCTCACGGTATCCCTGTCCGACAATTTCCGCAGCCGCCCCGAGATTTTGGACGCGGTCAACTTCGTGTTCGCGCGGCTGATGGCCCCCGGCAGCGGCGAGGCGGCCTACGAGCCGCTGCGGGCCGGGCGCGGCGCTGCGGCCCGCGGGCCGGACGCTCTGGCGGGCGTGGAATGGCTGGTCACGGACCTTTCCGACTCGGACGGGGAGGAGGATTTGGCGGCGGAGGCCCGCACCGTGGCGCGGCGTCTGCGGGAGCTGATCGCCGCGGGGGGGGCCGGGCCGGAG
>WRLJ01000298.1 GCA_009777685.1 Oscillospiraceae bacterium
CGTCCCCCTTTCCAGCAGCACCCGTTCCCGCTCCGGTGTCCAAATCCCGTCAATTTCGGTCAGGGGCATGGTCAGGTGGGTGTAAATCAGCTTTTTACCGCCGGGGATGCTTGGCAGGTTGAGGGTGGCGTCCATGACCGCGTCCAGGCCGCCGACGTGGGTGATCATCGCGGACGGGTCGATGCGGCCCGCCGCCATCATCTCCAGCGCTTCCGTCATATCGCCGGTGCTGCCGCCGCTGTTGGCGGCGAGATGGTGGGCGTTGTAATGCACATCGTAGAAATTGAGTTTGGCCGAGAAGCCCGGATCGGACGGCCCGGCGAAGAAGTTCAGACAGCCGTCATGGCCCAGGACCGCGCCGCCCTGCTCCAGGAGGGCCGCGACGGGGGCGTAGACGAACACATCGTCAAACCCTGTTCCGCCGGAGAGGGCCGTCAGCGCCGCCGTATCCGGCGCGTTTTGGTAGACCAGCTCCACGCCGCGGGCTTGGGCGTGTTCGGGCGTGTACAGCGCGGCGGCGCGGGCCAGCCGCGCTTCGTCAATGTCGGTCACGACCAGCAGGGACGGGCGGCGGTCACTGTGCAGAGCGTAGTCAATCGCGCCCAGACCCATCGGGCCGGCTCCGGCCAGCAGGGCCGTTTTGCCGCCCGGCCGGATGCCCATCTCATGGACGTAACTGCCGGCCTCCGTATGATACATACAGCGGAAGCCGCCCGCGATACAGCTCATCGGCTCGGCCAGCGAGCCGTGGTAAAACGCCTGACCGTTGTATGGCAGCAGGCATCCGCGCTCCATGACGACGGCGGGGATCACGATGTACGTCGCCGCTCCGCCGATATAGGGGAAGCTGTACCCCGGCGCGGCATAGACGTTGGCGGGGTCGTTGATCGCGGGCTGGATGGCGAACTTGCCGCCCGGGGAGAATCGCCCGCGCCATTTCGCCCCGATCTCCAGCAGTTCCCCGCAGAACTCGTGCCCGATCATCACGGGGTTGTCCGCGGCATCGTCCGGCACGCGCTTATGCGCCGCACCCTGCTTGGCGGCCTTATAGCTGGACATACAGATACTGTCACAGACGACCTTCGCCAGAATCTCATCCTCGCGTATCGGCGGCAGCTCGAAGGTCTCCAGCCGCAGGTCGTCTTTTCCGTATAAGCGTACGGCTGTGGTGGTCATATACGCTCCCTCCTTACAGAGACAATAAATCCGTTATCTCATGATTGCCGAACTTTTCCGCCCAGTCGGACTTAAAATCCTCCAGCGATTTATCCGTATACGGGTGGAACAAAAACTTTTTGCAGAGTTCTCCGCTTACAGTAACCGCGTGCGTACCGGTGGAGGCTACGTCGTACACTTGCTGCATGTTTTTGAAGCTGGCCGCCAGCACCTGCGTTTTTACCTCATGGCGATTGAAAAGATTGACGATCTCTTTGACGACGTTTACTCCGTCGGAGGTTATATTGTCCAGCCTGTCAACGTAAGGGGCGACGAAATCGGCGCCCGCCATACTCGCCGTCAACGCCTGCATGGGAGTGAATATTGCCGTTACGGTGCAGTTTATCCCCTCGGCTTTACACAGGGAGATGGCCTTTAAGCCTTGTATGTTCATAGGGATCTTGGCGTAAAAGTCGCCGCCGAAAAAGTCGTTTAACTGCTTTGCCTGCTCCAGCATACCGCCGGCGGTATCGGCGGTAACTTGTATATGTACCATTTTCCCGCCTGCGGCAAGCCGTCTAAGTTCGGTGAGCGTTGTCCCTACATGGCTGCTCTCCTTGGCTAAAATGGAAGGATTGGTGGTGAAGCCCGCAATGGGGAAATAGGTCATCATTTCGTCTATCACTTCAATCCGTGCCGTGTCAAGCAGAATCTTCATATCCCCGACCTCTCCCTTCGTATCTTCTCCACATTGGTGTAATTCATCTTCACCGTATGCCCGGGCAGGGGGAGGATTTTCTCATGGATCGCGTCCAGAATCCAGCCGGCCTGGGGGTAGTACCATTCCTCCAGCTCGGGGCAGGGGCATATCACGTTGGGGGCGGCGACCCTCACCGGCGGGGCGTCTAAGTGGTCAAAGCACAGCTCGGTGATGGTTTTGGCCATGTCGCCGATGTGCGCGCCGCGCTCACAGGCGTCGGAGACGAGGACGACGCGGCCCGTCTTTTTCACCGAGTCTACCACCGGCTGATAGTTGAACGGCACCAGGCTCCGCGCGTCGATGACCTCCGCGCTCAGGTTATATTTTTCTTTCAGGAGGTCCGCCGCCTCCATCGCCGGATAGAGCGACGCGCCGACGGTCAGGAGGGTGAGGTCGCTTCCGGCGCGCTTGATGTCCGGCTCCCCGATTGGGACTTCATACGGCCCCTCCGGCACGCCGCCCGGATGGAATCGCTCACCGGTGTCGTAGAGCTTCTGCGCCTCGAAGAACACCACCGGGTCGGTCCCGTTGAGGGCGGCGGTCATCAGGCCCTTGGCGTCATACGGCGTGGCGGGGTAGACCACCTTTAGGCCGGGGATGTGCGTGACCAGACTGGTCCAGTCCTGCGCGTGCTGCGCGCCGTACTTGGAGCCGACCGATACGCGCAGCACCACCGGCATGGTCAGCGCGCCGGCGCTCATGGCCTGCCACTTGGCCAGCTGGTTGAAGACCTCGTCGC
>WRLJ01000299.1 GCA_009777685.1 Oscillospiraceae bacterium
TCCCGGCAGTGAGATGCTCCCTATACGCGTCTATGTCACTTGCCCTGATAACCCCCATGCTTTGCGCCCCTCTGTTCGCCGGGGTTCATGCTCCTCCCCCTTTCATGTAACACAATCATCATTGTGTTACATGGGCGTTGTTATATGCAAAACAGGGACATTACCCCCGTTATTTTCTGACAGATTTGGATTTCAGCGCTCTGGCGCTCCTTCTGAATATCGCCTAAAATCAAGCTATGGAGCTTCAACGTAACACAATGATGATTGTGTTACATGGGCGCATCATTCAAAAGGGGGAATCACTCATGGCGACGACTCAGCCGATCCGAAGCAAGCACCAAATCCGCGAGCTGGCCGCGTTCTATCTCAGGCGGGGGCATCTCCGCAACCATGCCCTGATCGTGATGGGGCTGCATACCGCCTTGCGCGTCAGCGACCTGCTCCGTCTCCGCTGGGACGATGTCTACGACTTCGAGAACTCTCGTGTCCGAGTCTCCGTAGACATCGTGGAGAAGAAAACCCGGAAACCCAAATCCATCGCCCTCAACCGGGCGGCCGTGAACGCGCTCACGCTCCTGGCGGCGGGGGCAGCCCAGCGGGACCGCTATATCATCGAAAACACGGCTACGAAATACGCCATCAGCCGCATCCAGGCCTACCGCATCATCCGCGCCGCCGCCGAGGCGTTACGCTTCGCGGGACGCGTGTCCTGCCATTCCCTCCGCAAAACCTTCGGCTATCACGCCTGGAAAAGCGGCGTCTCTCCCGCCGTCATCATGGAAATCTACAACCACAGCTCCCTGGCTATAACCAGACGCTATCTCGGCGTCACCCAGGATGATACGAATAAGGTCTACCTAGGGGTCCGACTAATGGAATGACAAGCCATATTCAGCCTGCGATCTACATTTTATAGCATATTTTACTTATTGTATCACAGGCATCCGCTTCTTGGCAAGCCCCTGAATGCAAAAATATTCATGCGCGGTGTGTCCGGGAGTCAATGATGAGTGAAAAAATTTTTCGGGGGGAGGGGGGGATAAAATATTTTTCGGGGGGCTGTGATTTCTGAATTTCATATCGCGGGGCAGCCGTCCCTGGTCGCCCGCAAAACCCTATACGGGCAGTTCGCCGCCCGCTATTTATTCATAGGGCTTGATCGGTTTGATGGTCCCGTCCGCGTTGTACTCCAGCTCCGTGTACATGACGCAGCGCTTGTGATTCACGCCGCCGGACAGGGAGCTGTCGTGGTAGAACAGATACCACTTGCCCTTGAATTCGACGATGGAATGGTGTGTCGTCCAGCCGATCACCGGCTCCAAAATCCTGCCTCTGTAGGTGAACGGCCCGGTCGGGCTTGGGCCGGTGGCGTAGACGAGGTAATGCGTGCTGCCGGTGGAATAGGAAAGGTAATATTCCCCGTTATACTTGTGCATCCACGGCCCCTCGAAGTAGCGCCGGTCTTCATCGCCCGCGGTGATGGGCGCTCCGTTTTCGTCCAGTATTCTGACTTCCCGCAGGGGTTCCTTTAGCGTCAGCATATCGCCGCCCATCTCCGCGGCCAGAGGCCCGAGCGCGGGCTCATCGCCGGAGGGGCTGTCCGTGCCCGCGTCCGGATTAAACGCGCCGGTTTGCCATTTTTCCAGCTGCCCGCCCCAAAGCCCGCCGGCGTACAGATACGCCCTGCCGTCATCGTCCACGAACACGGCGGGGTCGATGCTGTATGTGCCGGGGATATAGTCCGGCTCCGCCTGGAAGGGACCTTCGGGCTTGCCGCTCCGCGCCGCGCCGATGCGGAAGATGCCGTCCTTGTCCTTGGCGGGGAAGTAGAGGTAGTATGTGCCGTCCTTGAAGGCGGCGTCGGGGGCCCACATCTGCTTGGCCGCCCAGGGGACGTCCTTGACGTGGAGCGCCTGCCCGTGATCCGTGACGGGCGCGCCGATATCGTCCATAGACAGCACGCGGTAGTCCTCCATCTGGTATTGGTCTCCGTCGTCGTCGTCCGGCACGTTCAGGTCCATGTCATGGGAAGGGTAGATGTAGAGCTTGCCCTCAAAGACGTGCGCCGAGGGGTCCGCGGTGTAGATATGCGTCACCAGGGGGGTTCTGGGCTTTGAATGTTCCATGGTCGCCGCCTCCAATGTGTTTTTGTTTATTATACTGCGTTTGCCCTGACGGCGCAAGCGACGCGGCGGGACATTAAAAAAGGTCAAGAAAATTGATTAAATTTTATCCTATACACCTTCCCCGGTCTGTGATACTGTAAAGGCACAGCGGTTCAATATCATGCGGAAAGCGGGCGACTCCCTGTGGAACACATCATGGATCATACCAAATACAAGGTTGGCTACTTTCTGCCGCCGGAGGTCACCTACGACTGGGCGCGGCAGGACTGTATCCGCAAAGCGCCGCAGTGGTGCAGCGTGGACCTGCGCGACGGCAATCAGGCGCTGATCGAACCCATGAGCCTGTCCGAAAAGCTGGAGTTCTTCGAACTGCTGGCGCGCATCGGCTTTACCGAGATCGAGGTCGGCTTTCCCGCCGCCTCGGATACCGAATACAGCTTTGTCCGCGCCCTGATCGAGAACGACAGGATTCCCCCCGGCGTGACCATACAGGTGCTTACGCAGGCCCGCGAGCAGATCATCCGCA
>WRLJ01000300.1 GCA_009777685.1 Oscillospiraceae bacterium
TAAAGACATGATTTTAAAAAAAATCAAAAGTACGGATAGCCTGGAAAAGAAATCGGAATGTTGAAAGCATAACCGCTACGAATGAAGAATTTATAGCCCAAACACTAATATCGACATAGACGGCGCGTTTTCACATTCTCGCTTCCGCTACCCGCAGCAAATATTGCCCATATTCGGTCTTCGCCAGTGGCGCACAAAGTTGCGCAAGTTCGCTTTTACTGATATAACCCATGCGATAGGCTATTTCTTCTATACATGAGATGTAGGTTCCCTGTCGCTTTTGGATGACGGCCACGAATTCCGCCGCCTCTAACAATCCTTGACAGGTACCGGTGTCCAGCCACGCCATGCCGCGGCCCATCAGCTCGACCTTAAGCCTGCCGCGGCGGAGGTACGCCAGATGGACGTCCGTAATCTCCAGCTCCCCGCGGGCGGAAGGCCGGACCTGCGCGGCGATATCCGAAACGTCCCGGTCGTAGAAGTACAGACCCGGCACGGCATAGTTCGATTTGGGCGCCGGGGGCTTTTCCTCGATGGAAACGACCCGCCCGCCGCCGTCAAACTCCACCACGCCGTATTCGGACGGGTTGGAGACGCGATAGCCGAAAATGACGGCGCCTTCCTTCAGCCGCGCGGCGGATTGCAGCAGACCCGAAAAGCCGTATCCGTAGAAAACGTTGTCCCCCAAAATCAGGCAGACGCTTTCGCCGCCGATAAATTCCCGTCCCAGAATAAACGCATCGGCCAGTCCCCGGGGCCTGTCCTGCTCCGCGTAGGAGAAGGCCATGCCCAGCTGGCCGCCGTCGCCCAGCAGCTCCCGGTAACAGGGGATATCCCGGGGGGTGGAGACAATCAGGACCTCCCGGATGCCCGCCAGCATCAGCGTCGAAAGCGGATAATAGATCATCGGCTTGTCGTACACCGTCAGAATCTGCTTGGATACCGACAGGGTAGAGGGATACAGCCTCGTGCCGTGGCCGCCGGCTAAAATGATGCCCTTCATATCAGATCAAACACCCTCCGCATCAGTGATTCATTGGGGCTGACCGGAATCAGCGCCGCCTGGTTGACCTCGTCCAAATACCGCCTGAGCCTGGCGGCGGAGTCGATAATGTCCGCGGCCTGGGCCGGCTCGGCGTCCCGCAGGAAGCGGGCATACTGCGCGAGAACCTCGTCCCATACCTGCGAATCCATGCGCCCGAGGGCGATATAGCGTTCAAAGTAGCGGGCCGCGCCGGTCATATTCCCGGTCCGCAGATGGTAGCGTCCCACGATAAAGCAATCGCCGGGCGTGTTCCAGTTGCCCTCCATATCCGAGACAAACCGCTGCGCCAGCTCCCGCGCTCCGGAGTCGGGATCCGCCACATAGCGGATCAGGCAGGCGGCCTTGTACTGGCTGGCATTCAGCGGATCGGTGGCGACGGCCCAGCGGTACGCCTCCAGCGCCTTCTGCGTACCCTGCGATTCCGCCCGCCGCACACCGGCCGCCGTGAGCAGACGGCCGCCCAGCAGCCCCACACAGACCAGACAGGTGGTGCAGACCAGGATGACGCCGGCCTTGGCCATCGCGCCTCCGCCCGCGCGCTCTCCGCCGGCCGCTTCATGGCTCACCCGCTTGCCGCGCGCGCGTCTGGCGCGCGCCGGCTGGCCGTTCTTTACGAAGAGGCCGGATATGACGCCGAGAAGCAGAAAGAACACATTGTTGACCAGCAGGTTCTGCATCGACGCCTCGACCCAATTATGGGCGGCCATCATGCCCGCGGCCGCGGCCAAATACGGGATCAGGGGGTTGTCCCGGCGGCTTCGCCACAAGGCAAGAAAGGCAAGCGCGAAGGTGAGCAGCACCGCCGCGAGACCCAAAACGCCGTTTTCCGTCAGGGCCTGGATGTAATGGTTATGCGTGTGCTTGGAGACATAATAATAATCGGAGACGCTGTTGCTCAGGGCCTCAAACGAGTAGCCCCCCAGACCGATTATCGGGCTTTGCGCGAAAAGCCGCAGACCGTCCTGCCAGTACATGAAGCGCTGGTATACGTTGGGGTCCGCCCAGACCCCCTGCAAGCGTGAGACGATGGCCTCGGGGATGAGGTTGTATTGCAGGGGAATCGGGGCGGTTCTCCCCTCTCCGCTGACGGTCATTTCGGTGATGCTCACCCTTCCGCCGGCCTCGCCCAGCGGGCTCGCCGTGATATGCACGGCAATGGCATCCTGCGGCACGGTAAACGGCACGGCGAATTCCGCCGCGGTTACACGGCCCTGATACAGCACGGACGGCGTCCGCGCGGCGGCCTGCCGCGGATTGAGGGCATCAACGGTGATATAGGCTCCGGCTCCGCCGTCCCAGACATCCATCCGCGCCGTCAGGGTATACTCCCCCGGCCGCAGGGCGACGGCCCGCGTGAGCCGCGCGTCCGGCTTGTCGAGCGGAAAGGCCGTGCGAACATTCAGCGCCGCCGTCATATACGCCGCAAACAGAACGGCGGCGGCGGACAAAGCGATCACGACGGTCTTCACCCTGACAGTCTCCAGCTTGCCCGTCCAGGCGCTGAACACACGGATCAGGACGTGCGCCGCATAGGCGGACAGACCCAAAACCGGCCAGACGGCATAGGAGCCCGTCCCCATCCAGACTTGCATCAGCAGCGCCGTT
>WRLJ01000301.1 GCA_009777685.1 Oscillospiraceae bacterium
ATTAGAACCACCGAAGTCACTGACAACAGATTTACAGTCTGCCCCCTTTGGCCGCTCGGGAACTCCCCCATATCGGAAACAAGGCCTAGTATAGCAGAGGCGGCGAACTTTGTCAACCGGAATTTATCAGCGCCTTCACCGCCTGCTTGTGACCGTCTTCACCGCCTGCTTCAAGAGGTATAGCAGCTTGCGGCGGCGGGCTTTGGATACGGCGTAGCGGGCCGCCGCGGCGTAGCCGCCGGATTCCAGCTTGGCAAAATACCGCTTGCGGCGCTTGAGCGGATACCGGTGCGGCGCGTAGGCGTACGCGCAGTCCTCCGGGGCCAGCGGCATCAGACACATCCGGCTCTCCAGAGCGGGAATCAGCGCGCGGCCCTTCGGCGTGTTGGCGGACACCAGGCTGATGCCCTTTTCGTCATTATACGCCGGGTCGACGCGGCCCACGGCCCAAAAATCGCCCAGCGTAACGTCCGCGCGGCGGGCCTCGCCGCTGTAGCGGCAGGCGTAACAGCTCTTGCGCAGGGAGCAGTCGCCCAAAAACGCCGCCATAAACGCGTCGCTCTCCGCGTCCCGGAGGTAGCGCCGCCCGTCCGCGAATTCCGCCAGCAACGCGCCGCGCGTCCAGCCGTAAACCTTGGAGCGGAAATCAACGGAGCGAAGCTCCCGTCCTTTGGCGATATACGCCAGATGCTCCCGCAAAACGCGCGGGCCGGGCACGCCGTGGCAGATGAAATCGACGGTCAGCAGATGGCCGCTGTCGCCGCCCAGGTAGGCGTACAATCCGGAGATTTGGCACGGGGTTCCCGAAAACAGCACGCGGCGGCCCTGCTTCAGCGCCTCGCCGGCGCGCCGGTAGCCGTCCTCCAGATCCGAAAAAACGTATTTGGACTTGCGCTGGGCCGCCAGCCCCGAAAACGCCGCGGCGGTATGGCGTACTTTCCCCCGCTCTGAATCGTACACGGCCCCGAAGATCAGCGCGTCGTCCGCGCCCCCTGAAAAACACTCCGCGATGGCCGTATACGCGCCGCCGGAGGAGCTGCCGCGCCGCACGGTCTCATCCCGATGCCAGCCAAACCAGCTCGCACGGCCGCCCGCGCCGGACGGCGTTTTCCGCGCGTGACAGACCCTCCGGCAGCGCCCGCACCGCGTACACGCGGCCTGGTCAATCACCGGATAGATAAACCCCTCCGCGTCAGGCTTCATAATTAAACACTGTTCAGGACACGCCAGCTCACAGGCCCGGCAACCGGTGCAGGCATCGCCGGTATCGGCAACACTCACGCCCGTTTCCCGCTCCCCCGGTTCCTCAAATTTCCGGAGGGCTTCCGGGGCACAGGCCGCCGGCCCGATATCCGCCGTCAGCGCCCCGCGCAGAAACGCCAGCGATTCCTCCCGCCGCTCCGCGACGCGCCGGTCCAGCCGGTCAAAGTCAATGGGCGGCGCCTCGTCCGTAAGTACCGCTTTCCCGCCGTCAAAGCCCGGCAGACGCCCCTCCGCGCCGAATATCTCCATCAGGCTGTGCAGGCGGGAGTTCATGCCGTCCCTCGGGAACGCCCAAAACGGCGTATGGTACAGCCCGGCGAAGACGCAGGCGTGGAACGAGTCGGTCGCCACCGCGTCGGCGTGCCGGATGAGCGACAGGAACCGCTCCGGCGGCACGTCGTACAGCCGCTCGTCCCCGAAGCGCGCGTCACAGCCGCGGTATGTCCCCAGCAGGTGCGGCAGCGTCACCAGCCGCAGGCCGCGCCGCCGCGCGTAGGCCGTGACGGCGCGCCGGTGACGCCGGCTCCCGCCCAGCAGATAGGCAAAGAGATACGGACCCTCCACGGGCCTTTCTTCGGAGCCGCACAGCCCGTCCCAGTCCTCGCGCGTCAGCAGCAGCGCGGGGTCCAGCGTCCACTGCGCGCGCGTCCCGCCCTCCAGCTCGTTGATCCTGTCCCGGCCGTCGCGCTCCCGCAGGGAAACGGCGGTCAGGCCGCGCAGGTATGACTGTGCCGCCGCCGCCTCCTCGTCCTCCAGCTTTGCGCCGCCCAGGCTGGGGGCGTAGGCGATTTTGCGCTTGCCCTCCGGCGCGAAGCCCAGCCAGTAAACGAACATATCGGGCAGGGCCGGATTCCAAATCTGGTCGCTGCCGCACAGGAAGACGTCGTAGCGGTCCGCGCACGAGGCGGCGGTCGTCTTGGTATACACCGTCTCCGAATGCGGGATTTTTTCGTCGCGGAAGCGGCCCAGCGCCGCGTGACGCGCCTCCAGGCCGCCGCGGATCCAGGCGTTCAGCGGCGCGCGCGCCTTCTCCCTCATGCGTTTCACCAGCAGGAGGAACGCCCGGAGCGGGCCGTGGCGTTTCAGCGCGCCGCGAAGCCGCGCTGAAAAGGAGGCGCGGCTTTTTTGCAGGCGCAGCAGTTCCGGCTCATACCCCAGCCGCGAAAGCGCGCGGCTCAGGGCATAGCCCTGCAAGAGCGCGCCGTAGTTGTTCTCCCCGTGATAAAAGGTGACGACCGCCGCACGGGGCCGCGCGGCCCGGTTATCCATGCGCGTCACCCAGCACAATCAGGAATTCGAGGACCACGCCCTGGCGGAAGACGGTCAGGCTGATGGTGTCGCCCGCCTGGAAACG
>WRLJ01000302.1 GCA_009777685.1 Oscillospiraceae bacterium
AACCGCCCCCCGCCGCGCCCGTCTTGTAGCCCGCGGCGCGGACAGACAGCTTGCCGCCCGGCGCGCGCCAGACGTCCACGCGGTCGCCCTTGCCTCCGGACTGGATCGAGAAGCGCCCGACGCGCCCGGCGGAGACGGCGGGCAGGGACGGCGCGCCCTCCCTCGGGGGGCCGCCGAACGCCAGCTCATACGCCGCCGGACGGAAACGGGACCGGCGCAGTTCGCCGAACACGTCGTCCACGGCCTCCAGCGCGGCGGCGGTCAGCGCGGCGAAGGACCGCTCAAACCGCCGGGTCTGCCCGACAAAGCTCCGCAGGCAGGTCTCGGCGTAGCTCCGGGCATAGTCCAGCGCGGCGGCGCGAAGCTCCGCGCCGGGGATATCCCGCGCGTCGCGCCCCGCAAAATGGCGGCCCACGCGCTCCAAAATTTCATGGACGAAGCTGCCGCGGTCCAGGGCGGTGTAGCTCTGCGCGGGGCGCGGCCGCGCGCGCAGGCCGTAGCGCAGGAAAAACGCCTGCCGGCACTCGGAAAACAGCTTCAGCCGCGACGCGGACAGGTAGAGCTCGCGCCCGTACAGCGACCGGACCGCCTCCTCGTCCAGCGGCGCGCGCAGATGCGGCCATTCGACCTCCGGCGGCGCCGGAAGCTCCGGCTCCAGCGACGGCACGCCCGGCAGGGCGCGCGCGGCCTCCAGCAGCGCGGCGGGGGCCTGCCGCCCGTTCTCCTCCGGGCAGGCGGTCAGCAGCAGCCGCTCCGAGGGCAGGGCGGCGGCCATGTACAAATCAAACATCGCGCGCGACAAGCGATCCTCGTCGCCCGGCGGCAGTTCCGCCCCCGCGCCCTCCAGCGCGGCGATTTCCTCGGCCGCCAGCAGACTGTCCGGCGCGTCAAAGCGCGGCATCAGCGCGGCGCGGCATCCGGGCAGAATCGCGGCGCGCACGCGCAGGCGGCGCAAACGGCCCGCCGTGCCGACCGTCACGCGGTCCAGCGAGGCGGGGATCGACCCGACGCTGTAGGCCGACAGGGTCAGCAGCAGCAAATCGAAGAACTCCGCGCGCGCCATGGGCCGGTCCCCCAAAACGGCGGCGCATTGCTCCAGCGCGCGAACCAGAATATCCCATAACTGCCGGCTTTCCTCGCTGAGCTTGCGCTCGCCCAGCGCGTCCAGCTGTGCGGCGCGGCGTTTCAGCGCGCGCGGCACGCGGCACGACTCCAAAAACCGCGCCGTCCGCCGCGCCCAATCCTCCGCCGTGCGCCCTCCGGCCAGCTCCCTCAGCGGCGCGGCCAGCAGCACGCGGGCGCGGTGAATCCGCCGCAAGGCCGCGGCTTCGGCGTCCGCGCTCTCCGGCGGCGTCCCGTAGCCGCCCGGCGGCTGGGTCCACGGCGCGGCGTCCGTCCAGCGGCGGCCCGCGATGTCCCACAGGCGGGTATAGGTTTCCAGCTCGTCCGCCGCCTCCGCCGGCACGCGCGTCAGGCCCGTGCGCAGCAGCTCCGCCACGTCGGACCCGCGCCAGCCGTGCTCCCATACGTCCCGCGCCGCGCGCAGCAGCCGCGCGAGAGGCTTGGTCCGCACATCATCCAGCCGGTCGGTGAACACGGGAATGCCGTGCTTGTCCAGCGCCGCCTCCGCCAGCGCCTCATACGGGCCGGCCGCGGGCAGGATCACGGCGATGTCGCGGTACCGCAGGCCCTGCGCCGTCCAGCGCGCGATCGCTTCGGCGGCGAATTGCAGCTCCGCCCCCGGGCTGGCGCAAAAGGCGGTCTGTAACGGAGGCTCTTGGGCTGGGGCCGCGGGGGCGGGCGTCCCGTTGGGCGGCGGCGCGCCGTTTTCCGCGGGCGGACGGCCGGGGGACGGGGGTTCGGTCAAGAGGGCTTCCCAGGCTTGGAGGGTTTCATTGCCGGCGCGGTAGGCACCCGCGATTACGACCTCGCGCGCCTCCTTATCCGTCAGCCCGCGCCGGATTCGGCGCGCCGTCTGCGCGGGGACGCGGAAGAACGGGTCGCCGGGGGTTCCCGTCAGCGCCAGCGTCACGGCGGCGGCGCGGCGGACGCAGATATCCAATACGCGATGCTCCAGCGGCGTGAAGGTCACATAGCCGTCGACGTACAGCCGTTTTCCGCTCAGATACGCGCCGTCCTCCAGCCGGTCGCACAGCCGCTCCAGCCGGTCGCGCGGGTCGAGGGGACTTCGGTCGCCGGACACCAGGCCGTTGTAGGCGGCGAAAATCAGGGACAGCTCCGTCAGCTTCCGCGCCGCGTGGCCCTCCGCCGCGTCCGCGGCCTCCAGGAGGGTTTCGGGCGTGACGCCGTAGCTTTTGCACTGGTCGAGGGTACTCAGCAGGCGGCGCAGAAAATCCGCCCGCCGCGCCGCGCCGCGCCACAGCTCCAGCCCGCTCTCCGCCATGTCCGCCGCCAGGCGCATGGCCAGCAGACGCCCGCCCTCGTCCAGGACCGGCGTGTGGCTCTCCTCCGCGAAGACGCGGTCGGTCAGCCGCCGGAAGGTCAGCACCTCCGCCGACAGGCAGACCGCCGGCCCGCCGCGTTCGGCCAGCATCCGTTCGCACTCGTGCGAAAACGGCTCCGGCGTCAGCCAGATCAGCCCCGTCT
>WRLJ01000303.1 GCA_009777685.1 Oscillospiraceae bacterium
CGGCAGGTTTACGCGGGAAAACAGATGGTCGTCCATAAATTTGCGGTAGCTGTGCGCCTCGGCGCAGCCGGCGTATTCATCCAGATTCACCGTTCGCGCGCGCGAAAAATCGGCCTTGCCCGCACGGTAGGCGCGTACCATTTCCGCGTACACCCCTTCCGCGCTGCTTCCGGTCGCCAGCCCCATCAGCAGATCGGGCTTGACGGCCAGCTCCTCCAGCAGCAGGCCGGCGGCCACGCGGGCGGATTCCTCATAAGCGTCAGTGCGGATTACCTTCATACGAAAACGCTCAACTCTCTACGTTTAATTGTCCGACATCAGACGGTCCAGGTCCAGCAACAGCACCACGCCGGCCTCGGTTTTGCCGATGGCCTTGATATAGCGGTTGTGCATCTCGGCGGCGGCGTCTCCGGTATACGCGATGTCCTCGGGCAGAATTTCCATAACCTCGCGGACGGTGTCGACGATCAGGCCGACCAGGGTGTTGTGGATGCTGATGACGATGATGCAGGTGCGGTCATTGTACTCAATGGGCTCCTTGTTGAAGCGCAGGCGCACATCCATCACCGGCAGTATCTTTCCGCGCAGGTTGATAATGCCCTTGATATAGAACGGGACCTCCGGAACCACCGTGATGGTCTGCACGTTGATGATCTCGGAGACAAACTCGATTTTCATGCCGTAAATCTCGGCGCCCACCATAAAGGCCATGTATTGATTGGCGATCCCGGTCTCTTCTCCGATGATCTCATGGATATCATCCACGATGCCGCACCTCCTTGATCAGTTTCTCCCGCGCTTGTCCGTCCGGTTTATTGTGTCAGGCTCTTGACGTCGATAATCAAGTCTATGTTGCCGTTGCCCATGATCGTACAGCCCGAAATGCCCCGTATCTGGCCGATGCGCTCGGTGATGAACGACGGGATCGGCTTGACGACGGCCTGCTGCTCGCTGACCAGAACGTCGGCGAACAGCCCGGCCATGCGGCCCTCGTCCTCGACCATAATCATGATGCCGTCCTCGAAGGATGCGGCACGGCAGGGAACCCCGAACAGGCGGGCCAGCCGGATGATGGGGAAGCATTCGCCCCGGAACAGGATCATCTCGTTGCCCTCGGGGTCGGTGATGATGTCCTCCCGCTTGGGCTTGAAGGACTCGCGGATGTTCAGCGTCGGAATCAGGTAGAGGTTGCTGCCGACCTGAATTTCTATGGACTGGAGGATGGCCAGGGTCAGCGGGATGCGGATGGCCACCGTCATGCCCCGGCCCGGCTCGCTGTCGAGCTGGACGGTGCCGCCGATTTTCTCGATGTTCTTCTTGACCACGTCCATGCCCACGCCGCGGCCGGACAGCTCCGTGACCTGTTCGTTGGTCGAAAAGCCGGGCAGCATGATGAACTGGTAAATCTCGCGGTCGGTATATTCGCTCTCCGGCCGCGTCAGCAGGCCGTTGCGGTTGGCCTTGCTAAGGATTCTCTCGCGGTCCAGCCCGCGCCCGTCGTCGGTGCAGGAGATGATGACGTCGCTGCCGGAGTTGCGCGCCTCCAGGGTGATGCGGCCCACCGGTGCCTTTCCGGCGGCAATCCGGTCGTCCTTCGTGTCCTCCAGCCCGTGATCCATCGCGTTGCGGACAATGTGCATCAGCGGGTCGCCGAGGGAGTCGATGATGTTCTTGTCAACCTCGGTCTCCTCGCCCAGAATGACCAGCTCGGCCTCTTTGCCCAGCTTTTTGGCGGTGTCGCGCACGATGCGCGTCATTTTATGGAACGTGGACGAAATGGGAATCATCCGCACGCTCATAATCACGTTTTGCAGCTCGTTGGTGTTCTTCAGCAGCTGGGAGGCCGACTTTTCAAAGTTGTCCAGCTTCAGCCCTTCCAAATCGGGGCTTCCGATGACCATCGCGACGGAGATGACGATCTCGCCCATCAAATCCATCAGCTTGTCCAGCTTCTCGACATTGACGTTGATGACGCTGGCCTTGACCTCCGGCGGCGGGGCCGGGGGCAGGGGGGCGCGGGCGGCGGGCTAGGCCGCCGCGGGCGGCGCGTCCGGCACGGTCTCCGGCGCGGCGGCCGCCGGCGCGTCTTCGGCGCTCTCCGGCGCCGCCCCGGGTACGGGCGCGGCTTCCTCGGACGGTTCTTCCTCCTCCGGCGCGCCGTCCAAAACGCGCGCCTCGATGCTCTTGACAAACAGCGACTCGGCGACCGCGGCGCGGATGCGCTCCAGGCTTTCGCTTGTATACACCGTCAGCAGAACGCCGTTGGCGATGATCTCGTCGCTGCAATCCTCCAGCAGGTCCGCCGGAAGGGTATCAATATGGTCGGCCAGCCCGGAGAGGGCGTTGACGATCTGATAGGCGCGGATATTCTCCATCTTGCAGTCCTGCTCAAAGAACACGCGGACGGACAGGGCGGCCGCCCCCGCGCTGATGACGGGTTCCTCCTCCGCGGCGGCGGGGGGTTCCTCCGGAACGGCGGGGGGGTCCTTCTCTTTTTCGGCCGGGGCCCCCCCGGCCGGGGGCGGGGACGCGGCCGCGGGGC
>WRLJ01000304.1 GCA_009777685.1 Oscillospiraceae bacterium
CAATACGGTGGTCGTGATTTTGGCGGTGTGCTTCTCGGCCTTTCCGATGCTGGTGGAAAGGAACCTTCCCAAAGCGGGCATCTACTTTGCCGTGGCCGGCGTCGCTCTATGGATTGATCTTAGCGCGAGACATAGAGATAAACATAAAAAAACGACAAGCAGATGGGTCATATATGCGCTGATGGTTTTATACTATACGAATGTTATGCTGTTCGGGATCTATTTGGGCGTCTGGTCCTCCCCGGATATGCTGGCCGTGACGTTTATGGGGTTCCTGATCGTCTCGCTATTCCTGTTTATCACTCCGCCCACCTTCAACCTCTGTCTCACAATCGGCGCGCTGGCTCTTTTCACGGTGTCTACCATGCTGCTTAAAGAATCCAGGCATTGGATTTTTGACATGGTAAACGCAGGGATCGCCTGTTTGCTGAGTTTGATTTTTAACTGGAGAATCAATGCGTACAGACTTTTGGCCGTGTTAAACGCATGGAAATTGGAGGAGGAGCGAAACAAATATTACAGCCAAAGCAACATAGACGAGCTGACCCAGCTCAACAATCGCAGGTTTTTTATGGAAACCTTTCAACGCTATCTGACCCATTACAGAGACACGGACGAACGGATTTGTCTCGCGATACTGGATGTAGATTTTTTCAAGAGATACAACGACTGCTACGGGCATCCGAAAGGCGACGAGGTGCTGCGCGCGTTAGGCGGGGTGTTGAATGGAATGCGGGACGGCATGGGGATTTTTGCCGCCCGGATCGGCGGGGAGGAGTTTGCCCTGCTGTGGTTTGACAAAGACAAGGGCGGCGCCGACAGGATCATTTCCCATTTGCAGGGTAAGGTTGAGGAATTGAACATTCCGCACACAGCTTCAGATATTGCAGAGCGCGTTACCCTCAGCGTCGGCGTATATATCACGCAATGCCGTCCCTCAAACAACATACAGACCCTGTATGACTTTACCGACAAGGCGCTTTATGAGGCCAAGCATATCGGGCGCAACTGCGCCGTCGTCAGGGGTGAAGCCCTGAAGCCGTATGTGATAAGGCTTTGACG
Organism: Oscillospiraceae bacterium; assembly: GCA_009777685.1. Taxonomy (GTDB): domain Bacteria; phylum Bacillota; class Clostridia; order Oscillospirales; family UBA929; genus WRLJ01. The sequence continues at coordinate 1,063 of WRLJ01000304.1, forward strand.
GAACCCGTCGGCGCGGACCCAAAAGCCAAAGCATATTCCCATACTCTCCTTAATATACTCAATCAGGAACAAGCTGTCCGGGAAGAGCCGGGCGCCGCGGGAACGGGCGGGCTTGGCGCTGAGACATTGAAAAGGAGAGGATCACCCTTGGAGCTGAGAAAAAACAGCATCCGGCATTACGAGGCCGTGATGGACGAATGCGTTACGCTGGAGCAGAGCGCGGAGATGATCGTGCCGGACTCGTGCCCGGATATCGCGCGCATTGTGGATACGGCGGGCCTTGCCTGCTTGAAGGACAAGACGGTGTTTTCCGACCGGCTGGAGCTGTCCGGCTTATGTAAAGCGGGAATCCTTTACATGCCGGAAGGGGAGCCGGGCCTGCGCAAGATGGATCTGAACATCCCGTTTGTCAGGTCCTTTGAGGGCGCTATGGAGGCAACGGGGATGGCCGTCGCCTCGGTGCGCGTGCTGTCCGCCGAGGCGCGTCTGGTCAACCCCCGCAAGGTGCAGGCGGCCGTCACCCTGATGATCGAGGTCAAAATGTACGCCGCGCGCGTCCTGGAGCTGACGGACGACGTCCTGGCCGGCGACGGGGAAAAGAGCATGGCCTGCGAGGTGCTGAAAAGCGCGGAAAACGCGTGGCTTCTGCTGGCGGTGCAGGACAAGGCCGTTACGGTCACCGAGGAGCTGGAGGTCCCGTCCGGCCGCCCCCCCGCGGAGGAGATTTTGAAGGCCGATGTGCGTCTGGCGGCGGGAGAGATGAAGGCCATCGGCACGAAGGCCGTATTCAAAGGCATGGCGTCCGTCCGGCTGCTCTGCGCGGCGGAGGGGCGGCCCTATACGCTGGAGCAGGACTTCCCGTTCTCGCAGATTATCGAGGTCGAGGGCGCGGATGAGGCGTCGTCGCTGGAGGCGTCCTTGCAGCTGGCGGGGCTGGAAATGGATTTTCTGCCCGGCGGGGAATCGCGGAAATTGTCCGTCACACTGTATGTGGATGTGACGCTGATGGCCTACGCCGACCGGCGCGTGGAGACGGTCAGCGATCTGTACGGGCTGGGCGTGCGCCTGCGGCCCGAGATGACGCCGCTGCTGCTGCACGCGGTCGGGGAACGCGCCGTGCGCCGCCAGAACGTCCGGGAAAGCATCGAGGTCGGCGAGGACGTCGCCGGAATCGTGGACGCGGCGGCGCTGTTCGGTCCGGTCACGGGCGTTAACGGCGGCATGGGCTGCGACGTCGTGATCAAGGCCGTCTATCAGACGGAGGCGGGAGGGTACGCTCAAGCCGTGCGCGCGATTCGCGTGCCGTGCCCGGCGGAGGTCACGGCGGCGTGCGGCGTGCGCGCCGGACTGGCCGGCGAGGTCACGGCAACGCCGATGTCCGGCGGGCTGGAGGTGCGCTTCGCGGTGGATTTTCAGGTGACTCAAATGCTGGAGCGGCCTCTGCTCAGCGTCACGGGCGTCATAAGCGAACCGGAGGAC
>WRLJ01000305.1 GCA_009777685.1 Oscillospiraceae bacterium
ACAATGTAAAATCTAAAACATGACCTCTGTGTAGGGACGCCATATATGGCGTCCGTGGGCGACCGGGACGGTCGCCCCTACGGGGTTTTGCGGGGGTTCCCCCATGCCCTGTAGGGACGCACTGTGTGCGTCCGCCGTTTCCCGCGCGGGGTGCGTTGGGGACGTTTTGCGGGACGCGGAGTGTGGGCGTCCCCTACGACCGTCATTGCGGGCTTGCCCCGCAATCTCCCGGGGGGATCGCGAATCTGGAGGGATTGCGGGTCAAGCCCGCAATGACGAAAATAGGGGTTTCCGCACAAACCATTCGCAGGACGCGATACGGGCAGCGTAAATGCTCTTGCCTGGGACATTCAAAAATTCCCTTGACAAATCCTGTAGAAGTCTGTATAATCTCAACGTATCGGGAGCCGGCTTGTGCCAAACGCGCAAAAAGAGCCCCCGCGGCAGACTTTGGTGCTAGCAACACCAAGGCCCTGCGAAGGTGAATCGGGCACCTTACGCAACCGTTTCCGGCGCCGCGAGCGCACAAACATTATACACTTGGCTTTTCCCTTTTTCAAGTGGGTGATGATGGCTCATCCGGAACGGGCAGTCCGCGACGTGTCGCGCATGTCGTAAGGTTACGGCGGCGTTAGGCCGCTTTCGCCTTCGGCGTGCGCTTTATTTGTGTGCCAATCCGTCGGACAGGCCGGTTTCCGGAAGCAAGGGGGGGCGGAATGATACGGACAAAAAGAAACATCGAGCAGGACATCTCCGGCTGCAAAGCCGATCTGGGCGCCGCGTGGCATGAATACGAGGAGGCGGAGCGGTTTGCGCCCGCCGCGGGCGGCTGTGAGCGGCGCGCTGAGACGTATGTCCGGTGGCAGCGGCTGGCCGGTCGCTTGCCGGAGCTGGAGGAGGAGCTGAAGAGCTATCACCGCGACCCCGCCGGCTATCTCACCCGCCAGATGCACGCGATGACCGGCGAATCCGATTTCCGGACGCTGGCAGAAGAGCTTCAGGCCATCGGAAGCCGGGAGCTGGCGGACGAATGCGGCAAAATCGCGGACGATATTTTCAGGGACGCGAAAGAAGACCAAAGCGCGCTATTGTGCTGAGAGACCCCCCGCCCCTCTAGGAAACAACCCGCCGGCGCCGCCCGGTTTTTTACCGGACGGCGCTGGCGGGTTTCTGCTGTGTAAAAAAATTAACGGCCCGCGGTCAGCGTCTCGAACGCTTTGAAGGTCTCCGCCCCGATCTCCTCCCGCCATTGCTCCATCAGCGCGGCGCGGGTGAACTGGCGGCAGGCGTCCTCCGCTTCGGCGCGGTAGTTTTGCAGATAATCGGGGTCCGGCTCCAGACGCGCAATGACATACAGCCCGTCTCTTGTCTCCACGACAGGCGACAGCCCGCCGGGCGCGAGAGCCTCCAGCGCCGCGCGGAACACATCGCCGTGGTAGTCCGTCGGGATCGTCATGCCTTCGGGGTTCAGGCTCATCCCATAGTCCTGCCCGTGGGCCGCGACCAGCTCGGGAAAGGCTTCAGGCTCGCGTTCGGCCTGGCGGCGGATGGCCTCCGCCACGGAGAGCAGGCGGTCCCGGTCCTCCCCGGTCAGGCGCAGCCCGTCGCCGCCGGTCAGGGACAGGTAGACATACGCGCAGCGGGCCGTCGCGGTCTCGACAAACGCCTCCAGCGCCGCGCTGTCCGGCTCATACGGCCCGCCGGGCCCGAACAGGCGGTCGGTGAGGTTGATTTCCATCAGCAGCACTTCATATTGGTGTAATCGGTACAGCTCGCGCGTCCCGCCCAGCGATTCCAGCCGCGCCTCAAAGGCCGCCGCGCCGCCGGCCGCGGACTCCTCCTCCGCCATGACCAGCGCCAGCCACGCCTCGTCGTCCGCGGTCAGGGGGCAGTCGTAGAGCGCGGTTTTGTCCTTCAATACGCGGGCGGTCGTCAGCGCGCGCAGGGTCATCTCGCGCAAAACGCTCCCGTCCCGGTCCGCCTCGTCCCCGGCGTACAGGGCGTACCGCTCCTCGGTGAGGTGCATGACGAAGCGCGCCTCGTCCCGCGTCACGCGCTCGCCGCCGATGAACGCGGCCGGCGCGGGGGAGCAGGAGGCAAGCAGCAGCGACAGGATAAAGCCCGCGCCCGCGCGGACGGTGTGTTTGCGGCTCAAAGGATTCTCCCCCTTGCTTTTTGTCAAAAAATATCCACGGGAACAAAATAGCGGCAGCCGTGGAAGTGTTGCAACCACCCCCACGGCCTATGCGGGATGAAGGCCCCATCCCGCACAACAGCGTTTAGACTGCGCCATCCCCATTATAATCGGTTTCCCGCGTTCGGGCAAGGGGTTGTTGTGCTTTGACGGCAACGCGGCGTTGGGAGAATCTCCCCGCGCCGCTTTTTTGTTCCCGGGAAGGACGCTTCCGGGAGATTGCGGGGCAAGCCCGCAATGACGGTCGTACGGGCTTTCTTCAAACCGTCAAACCAACCAAATGAGGGCGGCGGAAAGTAAAACGACAGCAAAGAAGAGGGCGTCAGACTTATCATAGCGAG
>WRLJ01000306.1 GCA_009777685.1 Oscillospiraceae bacterium
CTGTGAGGGAGGCAAGGGGGTTTTCTCGAAAATTCCGGGTTCGTTCTTGCCCCCCTCCCAGAGGAGGGTGCCGCCCGCAGGGCGGCGGGAGGAGGATTTGGGGTTTCGCACAAACCATTCGTAGGGCGCGATGTCCACATCGCGCCGCATTTGCCCCGCCGCACAAAACCGTAGGGCGCGACGCCCCCGGCGCGCCGTGGGTTTTCCGTGCGCCCGCGCATTCAACCATACCCGTAATCATCCATCCATCGGTAAACCACGGGCGGCAGATTGCCGCCCCTACGACCGTCCCCGGCCCATGCGCCGCGTTTGCCTGGGCCGCACACCGCCGTAGGGCGCGACGACCTCGGCGCGCCGCCGAGCGATCCGCAAACTTCGGGCAAACGGGAAACGCTCAGACATCCCACGGGACGCGGAGGGCCGCGTCCCCTACGGACGGGATAAATGCCGCACGGCCCCCCCGCGCCGAAGGCCAAATTCTTAAGAAATTCTTACAAATTTCTTAAGAATTTCTTAAATTTATCCAATTTGGCCGTTATGCGGTTGACATACGCGCGGATTCCGCCCTATAGTAAAATTGAACCGCGAGGATCGCTTCCCCTGCGGGGCATCGGCTGACATACATGGGCAGCGCGGCTTTGGCCGCGGAGTGAAACGAAAGGAGAATGGAAAATGAAACTGCTTACCCGAAGACGCTTGAATGCCGCGGCGGCATTCGCCCTTGCGTTTATCATGATGACGGCGGCGGGCAGCCTTGCGTTCAGCGGGGATCCCGCAACGGATGAGGCGTATCCGCCGGGGTCTGTCAGGGAATGCACCGACCCGGAGTGCAGGCATCAGGCGTATGAGAATGTGACCCATTATATCCAGGAGCCTGTCGTCTATATCTACGAAGAACCGATTCTCGTAAGCGCGACGGTTACCTACCAAAACCCTTTGTTTGCGGAGGTTGAGGAGAGCGAAAGGTCGATTTGGTGCTTGAATTGCGACGGAGGCCCACTCAGTTGGCGCTTTCAGTCATATGGCCAGCCGTATAGGGGTCCTGAACACCAATGCTGCCATGGATATCCGCGCGGCTCAGATGACCCTTGGTATCGCAATGACCAATGGGCTTACGCTTGCGGCCGGTGTAACTGGCTTGCCCAAACCGAATATCGGACCGTGACGTTAGCCGAGTCTTGTCATGGCCGCAATTGACGGATGAACCGGTCCTAACCCCGAAAACCTAGGCCTGCATGTATGTCAGCGAAGCGATCCGAAACGGTTCTGTCCCCCAAAAAAAGGACTGACAGAAAGGAGCATGGACAATGAACGCAGCATTCAAGCGCGTGGTATGGATCATGGGGCTGTTTGTCCTGATGGCCGGGGCGCTGCCCGGCTGCTTTTTTTCCAGCGCCCCCGCGCCGCCGGACGAGCGGTTGGCGTCGGCGGAGGCGTGGGTCGCCGCGGGCGTTGCCGCCAACGCGGCGGGCGTGAAGCCGGATCTGGAGATACTGGCCGATTACTACCGGTCCGCGGAGGAGTTGGGCCTGCTGCGGCTGTTCTGCACACGGTTTGACGAGAGCCTGAATACCGCCGGGGAGCTGGAAATCGCGGCCTGGACGGCGCAGTCCCTCGCGCGTTATATCGAGGAGACCAAAGGCTTTGACGCGCTGTTTGAGCCGATAGAGGACGCCGATAAAACGGGCTGGCTGCGGCGGATCGGCGTGGAGCGCGTATACGCCGACCCCTATGAGGGCTATCTGGACCGGTATACCGTGACGGGCTTTGACCCGCTGGTCGTCCATTGCGACGACGCCCTGTACATCCTTGAACCCTATGCCGGCAGCCTTCCCTCGCTGGGGTTTGATACCGCCGCCCGCATGGAGACGTTCCTGTACCGCGAGGCGCACGGCAAGGAATACATCCTGGACTGGCTGCGCGCCAACGCGGGCGCTGAGATTTCGAGGCTGCTGCCCCTGGACAGCCAGGTCACCTACCGCAACAACCCAAGGGCTGCCCGCTCGGAGACAAGACGGGGAGCGGTCTATAAATCCATCACGCTTCACAATCCATCTCCGCATTTGCATGAGTATATCCACCTCATCACGGGGAGGAGCTACTTGTGGGCGCGCAAAGGCATCGCGGAGTATTTGTCCGCGTTGGTGTATCCGATGAGCTACGAAGCCGATCTCAATGACGAATACGGCCTGGGCCGGTTTTTGGCCGATGCGCAGACAGAAGATAGGTACGGGCCGTTCATCCGCGAGCGTTACGCGCGCTATACAGGCCGGGAGGCGGAGGCCCCGTTTGACGTCCGCGCGCTGTTCGACGCCGTTTCGGCCGCGCTGGCCAGCGACGAAGAGGGCCTTCTCCGCCAGGATAATGTCTTCCGCCTGCGGCCGTTGCCTGAGGTATACCCGGAGGATCTCATTGTGGGGCAGCGAGTCTCCCCCGGTGATATGATGTCGAGCCTGGAAGCCGCGTCCTTTATCGCGTTTTTGACGGACACCTACGCGTTTGAAACCGTTATACAAATGATCGGCGAC
>WRLJ01000307.1 GCA_009777685.1 Oscillospiraceae bacterium
CGGGGAGCCGGGGCGTTCCTCTCCGGTGTTCGTGACGACGAATTTCTCGCTGACTTATTTTCTTGTCTCCGGCGAGATCGAAAATTCCGGCGTCAGCGCGTGGCTGGTGATTCCCGAATGTGAGGGCATGAGCGTCTTGACCGCGTGGGCCGCCGGGAAGTTTTCGGGCGGGCACATCGCCAAGGCGGTGCGGGAGTACGGCCTGGAGGAGATGGTCGACACGCGGCGCATCGTCATCCCCGGCTATGTCTCTCAAATCAGCGGGGAGCTGGAGGAGGCCCTGCCCGGCTGGACGGTTCTGGTCGGCCCGCAGGAGGCCGGCGATATTGAAAGTTTTGTGAAGGTGATGGACAGGTAGCTATGCCGCAAGTGACATTTCTGCCCTCCGGCAAGACCGTTGACGTCCCTCCGGGCACGCTCCTGCCGGACGCGGCCCGGGCCGCCGGGGTATCCGTGGAGCTGCCCTGCGGCGGCAAGGGCGTGTGCGGGCGCTGTTTGGTTCGCGTGGAATCCGGCGCGGCGGTGAGCGAAGGGCCGCCCGCGCGGGAGGGCTTTGCGCTGGCCTGCCGGACGCGGGCGGGAGACGGGCCGCTGACTGTCGAGATGTGCGCGGGCCACGCCGGGGAAATCGGGCAGTTTTCGGGGTTTGCGGAGGATATGCGCGCCGTGGAGCCGGAGCTGATGCCGTCCGGCGTCCCCACGCCGCTGACGGAGCGCGTCTCGCTCACCGTGCCGGAGCCGAAGGCGGGCGACGGGCTGAGCGATCTTGACCGCGTTTCGCGCGCCCTGTCCGCCGCGCTGGGGGATACGGCGGAGGTTCCGCTGGAGGTTCTCGCGGAGCTGCCCGAGGTTCTGCGGCAAAGCGGAGGGGAGACGGAAATTTCCTATTGGCGGGACGGCGCGCGCCTGCGCGTGGCGGAGATTTCGGCGGAAAGGAAGAAGCGCTGGGGTCTGGCCGCCGATATCGGGACCACGACCGTCGCCGCGCATTTGACCGACCTGGACACGGGAGCCGCCGCGGCCTCACGGGCGGCCTACAACGCGCAAATCGAATGCGGCCTTGACGTCATCAGCCGCATCCACTACGCCTCGACCGCCGCGCGCCGCCGGGAACTGCGGGACCGGGTCCTCGGCACGCTGAGCGGCCTGATCGGAGAGATGACGGCGGAGGCGGGCATCAGCGCCGGGGATATCGTCTCTGTGTCGCTGGCCGGCAATACGACGATGATCCATCTGCTGCTGGGCATTGTGCCGGAATACATCCGTCTGGAACCCTACACGCCCGCGGTGTTTGAGGTTCCGCTGTATACGGCGGGAGAGCTGGGTCTGCCGGTTTGTCCCCGCGCGCCGGTGTGGACGGCGCCGGCGGTCGGCAGCTATGTCGGCGGCGATGTCCTGTCGGGCCTGCTGTGTACCCGTCTGGAAAGCCTGGGTCCGGGGGACGGCCCGATGCTGCTGATCGACCTTGGCACCAACGGCGAGCTGGTACTGGGCGGCGAGGATTTTCTGCTGGCCTGCGCCTGCTCCGCCGGACCCGCCTTTGAGGGCGGCGGCATCCGCCACGGCTGCCGCGCGTCGGAGGGCGCGATCGAGCGCGTGGAGCTGGACGGGCAGGGAAACATACTCGCCCTCTCGGTCATCGGGGACGCTCCCGTGACCGGGCTGTGCGGCTCCGGCGCGATCAGCCTGACGGCGGAGCTGTTCCGGAACGGGCTGATTGACGCCGCCGGGCATTTTACCCCCGAGGCGGGGCGGGTCACGGAGGACGGGCACAAAGCCTTCCCCGTCGCCGTCAGAGAGGACGGGACCCCCATTACCTTCAGTGAGACCGATATCGGCAATCTTTTGCGCGCCAAGGCCGCGGTGTTTTCGGCCTGCCAGACGCTTTTGGGCATGGCCGGGCTGGAGTTCGGCGATTTGGAGCGGGTGTACGTCGCCGGGGGTTTTGGACGCTACCTGGACCTGCGGGACGCGGCGGCGATCGGCCTTTTGCCGCCCGTGAACGACCTGCGGTTTCTGGGCAACGCCTCACTGACCGGCGCGTATATGACGCTGGTTTCCCGGCAGGCGCGGGAGCGGGCGGCGGCCCTGTCCGGGCGGATTACCTACATCGATCTCTCCGCGGAGCCGGGCTATATGGATCAATACACGGCGGCCCTGTTTCTGCCGCATACGACGTTAAGTTTTAGAGATTGACGGGGCATGATTCCCCGTGATACACTGAACTCTCAATTTTGACAGCCGGAGGTTTTGATTATGTACCTGACCCTGCGCCCCGGTTCCGCTTACGCCATCGCCGTGCCCACCAGCATGGGGGTGCGGATCACTCCCGCCAACGGGCAGCCCGTGCATTGCACCGATGCGTACACCCTGCAGGCCACCAGCGCCGAGTCCAACGTGGCGACCGTGGCCTCCTCGCTGGGGATGCCCGCGAAGGTGCTGACGGCGTTTGTCAAGGACAGCCCCGTCGCCGCGTTCATCAAGAGCAGTCTGCGCAGCCGCAATCTGGACTATGAAGGCCCCGA
>WRLJ01000308.1 GCA_009777685.1 Oscillospiraceae bacterium
CTGAGACATCGCGATTTCCTTATATACCGGGCAGCCGCGGAGCAGCTCCTGATGCGTCCCCTGGCCGGCAATCCGGCCTTCGTCCAGCACAATGATCCGGTCGGCGTCCATAATCGTGCCGATCCGCTGGGCCACGATCAGGCTGGTTACCCCGGCGGTCTCCCTTTTCAGGGCGCTGCGCAGGGCGCGGTCGGTCTTATAGTCCAGCGCCGAGAACGAATCGTCGAAGATATAGATTTCCGGCGCGCGGCAAACCGCGCGGGCGATGGCCAGACGCTGCTTCTGCCCGCCCGACAGATTGGCGCCGCCCTGCGCGACGGCCGCGTCATAGCCGTCCTCCATCTTATCGACAAAATCCGTGCCCTGCGCGATCCGCACGGCCTTCCTGACCTCGTCCCCGTCATAGCCGCCGCCGCCGTTATCGCCGTAGGCGACGTTGGACGTCACCGTTCCCTTGAACAGCACCGCCGTTTGCGGCACATAGCCGATCTTATTGCACAGCGCCTCCTGCCGGTACTCCTTGACGTTGACGCCGTTGACCAGCACCTCGCCTTCCGTCGCGTCAAAGAAACGGGGAATGAGGCTGACCAGCGTGGACTTCCCGCTTCCGGTGGAGCCGATGAAGGCGACGGTCTGGCCCTGCTGTGCCGTGAAGCTGATATTCTCCAGCACATAGTCCGCCGCGCCGGGGTACTTGAAGCTGACCTGACGGAAGACGACCTCTCCCGTGACGCCCGGCAGGCCCGCGCCGGCGGTTCCGTCCCGGATCGCCGGCTCCGTATCCAGCACCTCGTTGATTCGTCTGGCGGAAACGCTGGCCCGCGGCAGCATGATGAACATCATCACCAGCATCATAAACGACAGGATGACCTGCATGGCATACTGTGAAAAGACGACCATGTTGGAGAATACCGCCAGCTTTTCGGGTGTGCCCGCCGCGTTCGGCGCCATCCCCGCCGCGTCGATCATATACGCTCCGACCCAGTAGATCACCAGCGGAAGCCCGCTCATAATGATGGTCATAAACGGCATCATCGACGCCATCGCGCGGCCGGTGAACAGCTGTGTGCCGGTAAGCTCCGCGTTGGCCGCCTCAAACTTATCCTCCTGATACCGCTCGGCGTTATAGGCGCGGACGACGCGCAGGCCCATCAGATTTTCCCGCGTCACACGGGTGATGTTGTCCGTCAGGATCTGCATCTTCCGGAACTTCGGGAACACAAAGATCATCAGCAGCGTGACCAGCAGTGACATCAGCAGCACCGTCGCGCCGGTGGCAAGGGACCATTCAAATCCCTTTCCGGCGATTTTCATCACGGCCCAGACGGCCATGATCGGGGCCTTGACCACCAGCTGGAGCGCCATAGTGACCAGCATTTGGACCTGCGTGACGTCATTGGTGGAGCGCGTGATTAGGCTGGGGGTCGAAAAGCGGTTTAGCTCCTCCATCGAAAAGGCTTCGACCTTGCAAAACAGCATACCGCGCAGGCGCCGGGAAAAGGACGCGGCAATCCGCGCCGCGAAAAAACCGACGATAACCGCGCCCGCCAGGCTTCCCAGCGCACACAGCAGCATATAGCCGCCCGCGCTCCAGATATCGCGCATCGCGCTGCCCGGCGTCTGGACAAGCGTGGTAATCCGCTCCATGTATTCGGGCATTTTCAGATCAAGCCACACCTGCGCGACAATGAAGATCAGGCTGACGCCCGCCGCCAGCCATTCCCTCGGGTTGAGGTATTTGAAAATTTTGATCATATATCGTTCCTCCATCGCCGGATGATTCATTATAAACCAAACTCAGGCGGGACGCCAGCCCCGCCTGAGCTTAGTTCATGAAATGTTTACATCCGCGGAATCAGCCTTTCCGGAGATGCTTCTCCATGGCTTCGCGCAGGGCTTTCGGCTCAAAGGGTTTTATGACAACGTCACAGACCCCGAGGGCAGCGGCTTCCTCCACAAGGGCGGCGCTCCGTTCGGAGGTCAGGAATATGACCGGAGTCTCTTTGTGGTTCGGGAAATCCCGAATGACGGGAATCAAATCCATCCCGCTCATGACGGGCATTTTATAGTCCAGCAAAAACAGATCGGGCGTCGTCGTCCGCAAAAACCGTCTCAGCTTTTCCGGCTGCGGCAGCGTGCATACCCGGTATGTGTCGCTCAGCGCGTAGCTGATCAGCCTCAGCATGGCGGGTGAGTCGTCAATGGCAAGGACGCACGGTTTTTCGGCGTCCTCCTCCGGCGGCGGCTCTTCCTCCGGGTCAGGCTCGGCGTCCTCCGGCCCGGGTTCGGCGGGTTTGCCGGCGGTCGCGACGGCCACAGGGGGCTTTTCCGCGCCGGAGCGGTCGCCGGCGGGCGCGCCGCCGTTGGGGTCCAACAGCTTTTCGATGCGCTCGATCAGCCCCGGAATGGAAAACGGCTTGGTCACATAGTCGGCCGCGCCGAGCCTCATGCCCTTTGCCGTGCTTTGCTCGTCGGTTTTGCCCGTCAGAAAGACGACCGGTATGTCGGAGTAACGGCCG
>WRLJ01000309.1 GCA_009777685.1 Oscillospiraceae bacterium
GTGACGGACGGGCCGGTTTCTAATCCGACGGCGGAAAGCTCCCCCGCCGGCCCGTCAGCCACGCCGCCGGCGGAACCGGACCCCTTGCCGCTCGCGGCGCCCGGCGCGGGGTTTGTGTTTGACGACGCGGACCCGCCCGTCTTTTCCAACGCGAGCGTACACGACCCGTCGGTATTCCGCGCGGACGACTGGTTTTATGTAATCGGTTCGCATCTCGCGTCGGCGAAAACGCGGGACTTTATCAGCTGGACACAGGTATCTGCCGGGCCGCAGAAGGGCAACGCGCTGGTGGACGACCCGGCGGCGGAGTTTGCGGCCGCCTTGGAGTACGCGAAAACCGACACCTTTTGGGCCGGCGACATACACGCCATGCCAAACGGCCAATACTTTATGTATTACTGCGTTTGCGTGGGCAACGCCCCGCTGGGCGCGATAGGGCTGGCGGCCGCGGACGCCCCGGAGGGGCCGTACAGCGACCGGGGCATGTTTATTCAAAGCGGCTCCTTCCCTCCCGAGGGCGGACGGTATGACGCGACGGTTCACCCCAACGCGATTGACCCGCACGCTTTCTTTGACAATGACGGCCTTTTCTGGATGGTATACGGCTCCTATTCCGGCGGTATTTTCATCTTGCAGATGGATTCTGAAACCGGGCTGCCCTATCCGGGGCAGGAAAACTTCGGATACGGGAAAAAGCTGCTCGGCGGCAACCACAGCCGGATTGAGGGGGCGTATATCCTGTACAGCCCGGAATCTGAATACTACTATATGTTTTTGTCGTTCGGCGGGTTAGGCAGCGGCGACGGGTACAATATCCGCGTTTGCCGCTCAAAAAACCCCGACGGCCCGTATGAGGACGCGCTGGGGCAGGATATGCTCAGCTGCCGGGGAGCGGTTAATTCCTTTTTTGACGATAACTCGATTGAGCCTTACGGCGTAAAGCTGATGGGGGGATATCAGTTCAGGCATGAGGAGGGGGAGCCGGGACGGACAACCGGGTATCTCTCCCCCGGACACAACAGCGCTTACTACGACGCGGACAGCGGGCGGTATTATCTGATTTTTCACACCCGTTTCACCAACAGGGGCGAGGCGCATGAAATCCGCGTTCACGAGATGTTTATCAACGGGGACGGCTGGCCGGTTGTTTCGCCGTTCCGGTTTGACGGCGGCGCGGCACGGGCCTTTACGCCCGAACAGCTTACGGGCCATTGGAAGCTGATCCACCATGAGCGCGATATCAATACAAGGGCCAAGATATCCCAAACCGCGGCTTTCCTGCCCGACGGAACCGTTTCCGGCGAGCTGGAGGGGACATGGGCCCTGGGCGGCGACGGCAGGACCGCGTCGGTCACGGTCGGCGGCGTCCCGTACTCGGGCGTATTCCTGCGCTGCTGGGACCAGGACAACCAAATGTGGGTCCAGGCGTTCACCGCCCTGTCCGCCGACGGGACCGCGCTCTGGGGCGCGGGCGTCGCGCTGGAATAGCGGAGGGGAATCTGTATGAAGAAATTTTTAATGACGGGACTGGTGTTTTGTATGCTGACAGCCTGCTCCTCCGGCGGCGGACCGGAGAGTACGAACCACGCCTCCGCGACCCCTCCGGCGGCGGTAACGCCGGAGCCTTCCGTGCCGCCGGCGGCCGGACCGGAAGAGCTTCCGCCGGCCGCGCCCGGCGCGGGCTTTGCCTTTGACGACGCGCCGCCGCCTGTATTTGCCGACGTGAGCGTCCACGACCCGTCGGTGTTTCCGGCGGACGGCGGGTTTTATGTGATCGGCTCGCATCTGGCGGCGGCCAGGACCACCGACTTTATGAGCTGGACACAGGTGACGCGGGATTGGCGCGGCCGGTCCAATGTGTTCTATCCGGCCGATCATCCCGACCCCGGCGTCCAAACGATGGAAGAGCAGAGCGCCGACGTGCTGCGCGGGGCGGAAAACGCGCTGGGCTTTTTCGCGGGCGACATCCACCGTATGCCGGACGGCCGGTTTTTCCAATACTATTGCCTGACCGCGTCATGGAAATGCAGCGCCATCGGCCTTGCCGTTTCCGATACCGGGCCGGAAGGCCCATACGTGACGCAGGGCCTGCTGGTGCGCTCGGCGATGGCCGGCGAGAACAAAACGCCCGACGGCGAGGATACATGGACCGAGCGGAGATACCCCAACTGTATTGACCCGCAGGCGTTCTTCGATCAGGATGGGAACTTCCGGATGGTTTACGGCTCATGGAGCGGCGGAATATTCTTACTGGATCTGGACCCGCACACCGGTCTGCTGCTTGACGGCTCGGAGATAAACCGTGAAAACCACGGTTACGGACGGCTTCTCATCGCGGGCGCGCACGCCTCCATCGAAGGCCCGTACATCCTGTACAGTCCCGACAGCGGGTATTATTACCTGTTTGTTTCCTACGGCGGGCTCGCCTCCGGCGGCGGGTACAACATCCGGGTCTTCCGCTCACGCGGCGCGGAGGGTCCCTATGAGGACAGCGTACACACGGATATTGC
>WRLJ01000310.1 GCA_009777685.1 Oscillospiraceae bacterium
GTTGGCCGGACCCAAGCCCTCGATATCCATCGCGTCCCGCGAGCAGAAGTGGATCAGACCCCGCAGGCGCTGGGCCGGGCAGCTGAGGTTAACGCACCGTCTGGCGGCCTCCCCCGCCTCGCGGGACACCGCGCCGCCGCAGGCGGGGCATTCCGCCGGAAAGGCGTATTCCTCTCCGCGCGGGGCGTCCGCGTCTTTGGGGGGCGGGACGACGCCGACGACCTCCGGGATGATGTCTCCGGCCTTGCGCACCAGCACCGCGTCGCCGACGCGGATATCCTTCTCGCGGATAAAATCCTCGTTGTGCAGCGTGGCGTAGCGGACGCTTGTCCCGGCCAGCCGCACCGGCTCCAGCAGCGCCTTCGGCGTAAGCACGCCCGTGCGCCCGACCTGGATGAGAATATCCAGGAGCATCGTGGTTTTTTGGTCCGGCGGGTATTTGTACGCCACCGCCCAGCGCGGGCATTTGGAGGTAGACCCCAGACGGAGACGCAGGGCCAGATCGTCGACCTTCACCACCGCGCCGTCCATGTCGAACGGGACCGCGCCGCGCTCCCCGCCCAGCCGCTGAATCTCGGCGGCGATGGCCTCGCGCCCGCACAGCACGGCGCGGCGGTTGACGGGAAGCCCCCACCGCTCCATCCAGTCAAAGGACTCGTGATGCGTATCCGGAAGCCGCCCGCTCATGTCCTGAATATTGAACACGGACAGCAGCAATCCGCGCCCGGCCGCGACCCGCGCGTCCAGCTGGCGCAGGGAGCCGGCGGCGGCGTTGCGGGGATTGGCGAACAGGGGCTGTCCGTCGCTCTCCCGCTGCTCGTTCAGGGCCTCGAAGGCGGCCCTGGGCATATAGCCCTCCCCGCGCACGACCAGCCGGTCCGGCGCGCCGCGCAGGGTTTTGGGCAGGTTTTTGACGGTAACCAGGTTGTGCGTGACGTCCTCTCCGGTGACGCTGTCGCCGCGTGTGGCGCCCTGCCGGAACACGCCGTTTTCGTAGGTCAGCGCGACGCTCAGACCGTCGATTTTCGGCTCCACGCAGCAGACGGGCGGCTTGTCCAGCCCTCCGTCGCGCGCACAGCGCTCCAGAAACTCGCCCAGCTCGTCAAAGGAGAAAATATCCTGTAAGCTTTGGAGCGGCACGGCATGGGCGACAGGGGAAAACGCGGCGGCCCCGCCGACCCGCCGCGTCGGCGAATCCGCGTCGTCCAGTTCCGGGTGGGCCGCCTCCAGCTCGCGCAGGCGGCGCATCGCCGCGTCGTATTCAGGGTCGCCCATAATGGGGTCGTCGCGCAGATAATAGGCGTCGCCCGCCGCGTTCAGCGTCTCGCGCAGCGACGCGATTTCCCGCAAATCCTCGTCCACGTCTCCGGCCTCCTTTGCTGTACACAGGGTAACATAACCTCTTTATTATAGCAAAGGAGGGGCGGAGATTCAAGCGTTTATTCCAACCTGATGCTGGCGTAGCTATCCGGCACGGTCCCGACGATCACGGTTTCGGCGACGGAGATCTGCACCGTGACCTCCGTGACCTCCGACCGGCCGGGCATCAGAACGCCCACGTCGGCGCGGATGGTCATGACGATCTGGTGGCGCGTCTGGTTAATCCCGGCCTCGCTGAACACGTTGGTCAATTCCGCGCCCGCCGTCCCGACGGGCACGATCCTCACGGGAATGCGCGGCCCGCGCCCGCTCAGCAGCTCCACGCCCGTCACGTTGCCCAGCGGGATGCCCAGCTCCGGCGTTCCGGCGTTCCGGATCGCCTCCAGCACGTCGCGCACAATGTCCCCCTGCAAACGGTTGACGGCCAGCATATCGGTTTTCAGCGCGGTGATCTGCCCGTTTTCGCCTTTCTCAAAGCGTATCAAGCTCTCATAGGTGTACCCGTCCTCGTGCAGACGCCGCAGGATGGCGTCATGGATGGCGCGCGTCACAAGCTGACCGACCCGCGCCGAGGCCATTTGCGCGGCGATGGGCCGGATGTGCGCGCTGACCGCGGCAAAGGCGATCCAAAACGCGGCCAGCGCGGCCGCGGCATACACCGCGCCGCGCGGAACGCGCCGGCCCATGCCCCAACGCGGCCCCCGCATATACCATCGCCGCGGCAGCAGAATACGGACACGCCGGAATCTTCGCATCATAACAACGCCCCCCCTGTAGCAATGTATTCAAGGGTCTGAGGTTTATGTATTTGCGCCCATTCGCAGGGCGTGCAAGCCTCCTTTCGTAAAGGAGGTGGCACGCCGCCAGGCGTGACGGAGGATTTTAGGGCGGGTTGCGCGTTTTGGGGAACACGGCGGGCGATTGGAAATCGCCCCTACGACGGGGCGGAAAACCCTGTAGGGGCGCACTCTGTGCGTCCGCCGTTTGCCGCGCCGGGTGCGTTGGGGATGTTTTGCGGGACGCAGAGGGCTGCGTCCCCTACGGCCGTCATTGCGGGCTTGCCCCGCACTCTCCCGGGGGAATCGCGAATCTGGGGGGGGATTGCGGGTCAAGCCCGCAATGACG
>WRLJ01000311.1 GCA_009777685.1 Oscillospiraceae bacterium
AGAACACCGCCACATGGTCGCAGGAGTTCCGCTGGATGCTGGGCTTTTCCGATGAGAGCGATTTCCCGAACACGCTGAACAGCTGGACCGACCGCCTGCATCCCGAGGACAGGGACGGGGTGCTGGCCGTGTTCGCGGCGCACCTGAACGACCGCACGGGACAGACGCCCTATGACACGGAATACCGTCTCCTGCGCAAAGACGGGCAATACCGGCACTACCACGCGTTCGGGACTACGCTCCGGGACGGCGGCGGCATCCCGCTCCGGGTGGCCGGCGCGTTGATGGACATCACCGAGAAGAAACGCATGGAACGCGGGATCGCGGATGCTATGGCGAGGATCGAGGCCGACGCCCACTGGTATAAATCCATCCTGGACGCCATACCGCTGCCCGTTACCGTGACCGACGCGCACATGAAATGGGCCTTCGTCAATACGGCGGTCGAGGCATTTCTGGGGACCCGGCGCGAGAATATGTACGGCAAGCCCTGCAACAGCCTCAACTCCGAAATATGCAATACAGACCGATGCGGCCTGGTTTGCGCCAAGCGCGGAGAAAAGCGCACCTTCTTCACCCAAAACGACTCCTCCTATCAGGTCGATGTGGAAATCCTCAAAAATCTGGAAGGCGAGACCGCGGGCTTCATCGAGGTCGTGCAGGATATCACGGATATCCAAACCCTGGCCCGGGAGCGGGCCGAGGCCGAGACGGCCAATCAGGCCAAGTCCTCCTTTCTGGCCAGCATGAGCCATGAAATCCGCACGCCGATGAACGCCATTTTGGGGATCACCGATATCCTGATGCAGGATGAAACGCTTTCCGCGGAGACGGCGGAAGGACTGAGCAAGATATACAGCTCCTGCGATCTGCTGCTGGGCATCATCAATGATATACTGGATTTCTCCAAAATAGAGGTGGGCAAGCTGGACATCATGCCCGCCCAGTATGACGTAGCCAGCTTGATCAACGACTCGGTGCATTTGAACATGATGCGGATTGGCAGCAAGCCCATTGAGTTTAAGCTGCAAATCGACAAAAATATCCCCGCAAAGCTGGTCGGCGACGGCCTTCGCATTAAGCAGATTTTGAACAACCTGCTCTCCAACGCCTTCAAGTATACCGATGCCGGCAAGGTCACCCTGACCGCCTCCTCCGAACCAGGCAAGGACGGAACGGTTACCTTTGTGCTGGGCGTGAAGGACACCGGCTACGGCATGACCGAGGAGCAGGTGGCCCGGCTCTTTGAGGAATACTCCCGCTTTTATCAGGGCAACAGCCGCACCATCGAGGGCACGGGGCTGGGGCTGGCCATCACCCAGCGTCTGGTGGGTCTGATGGACGGGGAAATCCATGTGGAGAGCGAGCCGCGGAAGGGGACGCTGTTTACCGTGCGCCTGCCGCAGGGAATGGTGGACGCCGACGTGCTGGGCGAAGAGCTGGCGGCGAATCTGCATAAATTCCATCTCAATTATCTGGCCAACCGGAAAAGCGTCCATATTGTGCGCGAGCCCATGCCCTACGGAAGCGTCCTGATCGTCGACGATGTGGAAACGAACCTGTATGTCGCCGCGGGGCTGATGAAGCCCTACGGCCTGCGGATTGACACCGTCATGAGCGGGCGCGGGGCCATCGAGAAAATCACGGGCGGCAAAGTGTACGATATCATCTTCATGGATCACATGATGCCGGAGATGGACGGCATAGAGGTCACGAAGCGCCTGCGCGGGCTTCAGTACGCAAACCCCATCGTCGCGCTGACCGCGAACGCGGTGGCGGGACAGGCGGATATGTTCCTGCAAAACGGCTTTGACGCCTTCATTTCCAAGCCGATCGACATACGCCAGCTAAACTCTGTCTTAAATCAGCTGATCCGCGACCGGAAGCCGCCGGAGGTCGTGGAGACCGCGCGCCGGCAAGCGGGCGGCGTAAGGCCCGCCGGCGGCGAGCCGCCGCGCGCGGACTCGCTGCTGATGGAGTCCTTTGCCCGGGACGCCCGCAAATCCGTGGCGGCTCTGGAGGACTTGCTCCAAAACGGGAAGATGGAACAAGAGGCGGGCCTCCAGCAGTTTACCACCACCGTACACGGCCTGAAAAGCGCGCTGGCGAATATCGGAGAATCCAGGCTTTCCGAAACGGCATACCAGCTGGAGCAGGCGGGGCGGGCGCGCGACGCGGGGCCGGTCACGGCGCTGACGCCGGACTTCCTGCGGGAGATGGGCGTGCTGCTGGAAGCCTGGGAGGCAAAGCGGGCCGCGGACGGCTCGGGCGGCTCGGGCGGCGCGGACGAAGACCCCGGGGAGCTGCGCGGGCAGCTGCTGGCCCTTCGGGACCTGTGCGCGGACTATAACCGGAAAGGCGCGCTGGACCTTCTGGCCGGAATCCGGAAAGGCTCAAAAGAAACCCGCGAGGCGTTGGACGGCGTTAAGGGATATCTGCTGGACAGCGAGTTTGACGAGGCGGAAAACGCCGTTGCGGCCTGTATAGACGCCCTGCTCCCCC